>JACCQV010000671.1 GCA_013813945.1 Deltaproteobacteria bacterium
AACAGGAGCAACCGTCGGCTGTCGCGACGCGCGCGGCCGCGGAGCACGTGACCGAGGTGGCCCGGCTCCTTGCGCAGCGTCTCGCCGAGCTTCTTCTGCTCGTCCATCTCGTCGGCGAGATTCACGGCGGTCGCGATCATCGGCTGGATGATGCTCGCGAGCGCCTCGAGCGGCTTGCGGCCGGGGCGAATGACGAGCGTCTCCCACGTCTCGCCCGATCGCTTGAGCGCGGGTACGAGACCGGCGCGCACGAACGAGGACTTGCCGACGCCCGAGCTACCGACAACAGCCATCAGCGGCCGATCGCGGATCCGCGTCACCATCGCGGCGATCTCGCGGTTGCGGCCGAAGAACTTGCCGGCGTCGTGCTCCTGGAACGACGACAGCCCCGCATACGGGCTCTCGTCGAGTTGCAGCTCCGCCGAGCGGCGGCCGGGCAAGAACGGCTCGAGCGCCTGCAGCAGCTCGGCGGCACTCTGCCAGCGCTGATCCTTCATCTTGAGCAGGCAGCGATCCACGATCTGGATCAGCTCGCGCGGCACCTCGGCGGGCGCCGCTTCCTGCATCGATGGCATCGGCAGCTCGAGCATCGCGGTGACGACCAGCTGGTTGCCGTCGAGCGGGTGGAGCGGATGACGACCGCAGATCATCCGGTGCAGCAGCACGCCGCAGGCCCAGATGTCGGTCAGGTGATCGATCTCGATCCCGATTCCCCACTGCTCGGGGGACATGTACTTCAGCGTGCCCATGATCGTCCCGACCCGGGTCAAGCTGGTGTTGGTACCGGTCGCGAGCTCGAGTGGGCTCGGCAACCGGATCGCGGTCGCCGACTGCTGCATCTGCGCGCCCTGCTTCTCTTGCAGGACCTTCGCGATGCCGAAGTCGAGAACCTTGAGGTTTCCGGACTCCATCACGAAGATGTTGTCGGGCTTCAGATCGCGGTGGACGATGCCGTGCTCGTGCGCGCACTGCAGAGCGCGCAGGATCGAGCACATCGTCTCGACAGCCTTCGCGTAGTGCAGCTTCTGCCCGTTCTGCGTGAACTCGGTGAGCGGCTTACCGTTGAGGAACTCGAGGACGATGTACGGCGCGCCGTTGTGCTCGCCGACCTCGTAGATGACGACGATGTTGTCGTGCTGGCAGCGCGCCGTGGTGCGCGCCTCGACCAGGAACCGCTGCGTCAGCTCGGGCTCGTTGCTCTGGAGAAACTTGATCGCGACGCGACGACCGAGTCGGAGATCGCGGGCGAGGAACACCGTCCCCATCCCGCCTTCGCCGATGACCTTGATCATCTCGTACTGGTTGATGCGGACGCCCGGGTGCGGCATCGCCGACGGCGCGTGAACTCCGGTGGATCCGTCGAACGAGTCCCACGCGCTCTTGCCGGGTTGCGAGCCACCGCTCGTGCTCGGTGCCTGCGACGATCGCTTCGGCCGCGGAGTGCCCGAGATCGTCGGTGCGGAAGGCTGCGAGAGCACGGGCTGCGAGCCCGGCGTCGGGGTGGCCTGCGGAAACGTCGCGGGGGAGATGGGGGCGGCTCCGGCGTTCCCGAGCACCAGCGTGGAGTCGCCGGCGTTCGACGGCGTCCGGCTGCGTGTCTGGAGTCCCGGGATCGTGGCGATGGCCATCGGCGACATCGGAGCGTGACCGTTGCCCGCGACGATCGTGGGATCCTGCGGCGGCCGAATCGATCCGCTGCCCTCCGCGGGACGGCCGTGTGGTCCGCTCGCATCTTGCTTGTCGGCCGTGGGTCGCGGATGAGCGCCGCTTCCAGCGGTAGGCGTAACTCCCATTCGCGTCTTGTCGTCACTCATCGTTCGCTGCCTCCAACGGAATCACGGCCCTTGCACCTCACGGTGCACGGGTGAAAACCCGACCCATCGTACAGGACCGCCCCGACGAGATCCCCTGGATCCGTCCATCAGTTGAACGAGCTACAAGGTTCCCGGGGATCCTCGTAGGAGTGCGCAATCACGCACAATTACAGGGCTGCTGCAATCAGGATAGCGGCAGGCCCGCCAGCTCTTCGATCGTCGCGTGCAGGCGCTCGATCGAGATCGGTTTGACCAGGTGCGCGGCGAACCGCGCGGCCTCTGATCGCTCCAGGTCGGAGGGCTGGCCGTACCCGGTGACGGCGACCAGTCGGATCTGCTCGAGCCCAGGGATCTCACGGAGCCGGCGGCCGAGCTCGTAGCCGTCCATCACCGGCAGGCCGATGTCGAGCAGCGCGATCTGGGGCAGGGCCTGCGCGGCGAGCGCCAGTGCAGACGGTGCATCGTGGGCGCGGAACGTCGAGAAGCCGCGTTGCTCAAGCACTTCCGAGAGCAGGTTGAGCGCATCGACATTGTCGTCGACGACCAGGATCTTCTCGGTGCGGACCTGCAGATTTCCCCGCGGGACCTTCCCGGTCGCCCTGCGTGCGGTGGGCGCCCCGTCGAGCGCCGGGAGCCAAACGGAAAACTCGCTGCCCTTGCCAGCTCCATCGCTCGTCGCTCTGACCTCGCCGCCATGGAGCTCGACGAGGCTGCGCACGATCGCGAGGCCAAGACCGAGGCCGCCGCGCGCTCGATCGATCGACTGGCGCGCCTGATAGAACGTCTCGAACACGAGGGGCAGCACCTCGGGCGGAATGCCGACACCGGTGTCGCGCACGTGGACGGCAACGCGGCGATCTTCGAGCGCGGCGGTCACCGTGATCGTGCCGCCCCGCTCCGTATACTTCGCTGCGTTGGTGACGAGGTTCGCGATCACCTGTGCGAGCCGTACCGGATCGCCCTGGACGTCGAGCTTGCGCGAGATATGGGTCACCAGCTGATGGCCGCGCTCCTCGAGCAAGGGGCTCGCGATCTCGATCGCCTTCCCGATGATGTCCGCGAGATCGAGTTGCTCGAGGTGGAGCTCGACCCCACCGCGCGTGATTCGCGAGACGTCGAGCAAGTCGTCGACGAGGCGTACGACGTGCCGGACCTGCCGCGCGATCACCGTGCGCTCGCGCTCGAAGATGTCGGCGCCGCGCAGCTCCATCAGCTCGAGCGCCGTGAGAATCGGAGCGAGCGGGTTGCGGAGCTCGTGCCCGAGCATGGCCAGGAACTCGTCCTTCGCTCGATTCGCGAGCTCGGCCTGAGCGTGTGCTTCCTCGATCCGCATTCGTGCGAGGACCTGCTCGGTGACCTCGAGGGAGAACGACATCACGCCGTCGACGGTGCCCGCCGTGTCACGCATCGGCGCAAGGGTGAGGTCGAAGTAGCGGGTGGTCGCGACACCGGTCTGGTCCCAGTCGAAGTGCACGGCCCGCTCACGGTTCGAGATGCGCTCACCCGTCGCCATCACCTGGCGGAGATCGACAGAGGTCTTGCCGGTCGGGTCCAGAGCGGACTGCTTGAGCCCGCGCAGCTTGCGCCCTCCGAACGTGCGCTCGAACGGTTCGTTGGCGACCTCGAACACGAGGTCTGGCCCGCGAAGGATTGCGATCTCGATCGGCGCCGACTCGACGAGCTGACGCAAGCGGTCGCGTTCCGCCGCCGTGTGCTGGTGCGCGCGGGCAAGCTCGCTGAACAGCTTCGCGTTGTCGATCGCGGCCGAGGCACGATCGGCGAGCGTGCTCGCGAGCCCGAGATCGCCCTGATCGTACAGGCGACCGGACTCGGCCATGATCAGCGTGATCACGCCGATCACGTCCTGGC
>JACCQV010000744.1 GCA_013813945.1 Deltaproteobacteria bacterium
ACGAGGATCAGCGCAGCAGGGACAAACCGCATGAGGCCTCCACAAGACATATGACCAGTCGTCAGACGACGCCAGTTCTCGCCTGATTCAGTTCACGTCGCGGCGGTCGATGCCCACGCCGGGCTTGGGCCCGACGAGGCTGTGCAGTACCGCACGTGCCACTTGCTCCCCGCTCGCGTCGCGCAGGGTCACGGGGACGTCGAGCTGGGCGCGGGCCGAGGTCCGCGGGATGGGGGCTTCACCGATCGCGGTGATCGTTCCGCGCGCCTTCTTCGTGTACTCGATGGTGAATCCGCTCACGATGAACCGGCCATCGTCGGGTAGCGAGTACATGAGGGCGATGTTGCCGGCCAGCTCCGCCAGGTTCGCCAGGGCGATCGCGTGGACGCAGTCGAGGTGGTTACGGACCGCGCGCCGGTCGGTCATCTCGACCTCGGCGTAGCCCGCCCGAAGCACCGTCACCGTCGCGCCGATCGTGCCGGTGTACGGGGCGAGCCGACCGACCAGGCGAGAGAACACCACCTTGCCTCCGGGCATCCCGGAGAGGAGGTTCCACGCGTGCCGCATCAGATTACGGCTGCCGTCGAGGCGGGGCATTGGCAGGAGCGCGGCCAGACGGGACAGATGGTCGGCGAGAGCCATCGGCGGACCCTACCAGATCGCCTCCGGATCTCTGCCGATTTCGTGCGCCGCGACCGTGCGACGCGCATGCTCGTTGGGAGTAGGATGCCCCAGCTGACCATGACTTTCACCGCTCGCATCTTGTGCGCTGCGCTCGTGCCGCTGCTCGCGGTCGGCGCATGCAGCAGCTCATCGAAGAAACGTCCGATGACGACGCAGGAGATGATCGCTGCCGATCCACTTCCGCTCGCTGTCGGCGCGAAGTGGACGTACGCCGTCACCGTGAAGCGCTTCGACGTGGAGGCCGGCAAGGAGACGACGAAGTCGCTCGAGTGGGTCACCGAGGTCATCGACGCGAAGGAAGCGAACGGCGTCACCGCGTATCGCATCAAGGGCTGGCCGACCGACCTGGCCGACCTCGACGCCGCCGCTCCCGTCGCGACCGAGAAGACCGTGCTGCGCTCCGGCAACAGCTTCATGTTCGGAGCCACCGCCGAGCCGTCGCTCGACGGTGCCGAAGGCTGGTTCTCGTGGCCCGTGATCGACGGCCAGAAGATCTGTCCGAGCGCCGAGATGGTCTACTGCTGGAAGGTCTCCGCGGTCGAGACCGGCTATGCGCTGCTGTTCTACACGGGCCCCGACGAGCAGACGTTCGAGATCGAGCCAGGGACCGGGATCTCGCGATTCCACTACGTGCATCACGGCACGACCAACGAGGTCGAGGCCAAGCTCGTCAAGTTCATCAAGGGTCGGCGCTAGCGCGCGCGGGGCAAGGGCGGACGGCGCTGAGCGCTGTCGGCCTGGGTCCCGTTCATCTCACATTCGTCACGCTCCGCGTCCGGGAGCCCCTGCCCGTTGTGGCAGCTAGAGCCACGGCGCATTGCACCTGCTGCGGGGCGCTCGTACAGTCGGAGGCATGAAGCCGACGATGAACTACCTGGTCCCGACGGTCATCGAGCAGACTCACCGTGGCGAGCGCGGCTGGGACATCTTCTCCCGCCTCCTCAAGGACCGGATCATCTTCCTCGGAACCGCGATCAACGACGACATCGCGAACGTCGTCATCGCGCAGCTCCTGTTCCTCGACTCCGAGGAGCCGGAGAAGGACATCATGCTCTACATCAACTCGCCGGGCGGTCACGTCTCTGCGGGTCTCGCGATCTACGACACGATGCAGTACCTGCATTGTGATGTCGCCACGATCTGCATGGGCCAGGCGGCGTCGATGGGCAGCTTCCTGCTCGCGGCCGGCACCAAGGGCAAGCGCTACGCTCTGCCGCACGCGCGCGTGATGATCCATCAGCCGCTCGCAGGCTTCCAGGGTCAGGCGACCGACATCGAGATCCACACCAAGGAGATCTTGAAGACCCGAGACACGCTCAATGAGCTGTACTCGAAGCACACGGGTCAGCCCGTCGACAAGATCAAGAACGACACGGACCGCGACAACTTCATGTCGTCCACGGTCGCGAAGGAGTACGGCATCATCGA
>JACCQV010000816.1 GCA_013813945.1 Deltaproteobacteria bacterium
GTGCAACGCGGCGCTCGCTGGCAGTGCGCCGGCCCGTTCGTACCTCGCGAAATCGACCGATGATGAATCGGTGGAGGTCCGCAAGCTCGTGATGGCGTGTGTCGCGGACGGGCCCGATCCCGCGAAGCACGGCGCGCTGATCGCCGCCAAGCTGATCGGCGACGTCAACGGCGAGATTCGCGCCGACGCTGCGCGCGTCCTCTCGCTGTCGGCCGCCAAGGGCAACAAGGGTGTCGGCGAGGCGCTCGTCAAGCTGCTCGAAGATCCAGACCGCGGCGTGCGCGTCATCGCGATCCACGCGCTCGGAGTGCTCGCGGGCGATGCGCCGAAGTCGGCCGCGGCAGCGATGAAGAAGATCTTCGACCGCGCCGATGAGGCGGAGAAGCTTGCGCTGATCCGCGCGGCAAAGCTCATCAGTGCCGCGGAGCTCATCGAGGTCGCGATCGGTGATGCCTCGCCGATCGTTCGTCTCGAGGCAGTCGACGCCGCACTCGCGTCGGGACTGCGAGCACGCGAGACCCTGTCCGCCGCGCTCGCCGATCCTGATCCGCAGGTGCGCAAGGCAGCGCTCGAGCGGCTCGCCGCCCAGAAGGACAAGCTCGAGCCCGCCGTTCTCGATCGAACGCTCGCTCTCGCGGTTCGCGATCCGAACCCCGAGCTCAGTCAGCTCGCGCTGACGACGATCGCCCGCGTCGCGGCAAAGGAGGCCGTCGCTGCGCGCCTGACGCGGTCGCTCGGATCGCGGGCAGAGCGCGAGCGCGCACAAGCCGCTGCTGCAGCGATCGGCCTCGTCGATCGCGACGCCGCGCTCTCGGTGCAGCTCCTCGATCCGCTACTCGATGATCCGTCACACGACGTGCGGGTCGCGATGCTGCCAGCGCTCGGCGCGGCGTACGCGAAGGTGAACGAGCCGGAGAAGCTCGCGAATATCCTCCGCGACTCGGAGACCAACGCGATGCGCCGGCTCGTGATCGCGGCCGCGTTCATCACGCTGTCGCGCACGGGGCCGGGGCGCGCGGCGGCAGAGTCGTCGCTCGGCAAGGTAATCAAGGATGGTCCTCCCATGGCCCGTCACATCGCGAAGCTCGTCGCCGGCTTGATCAGTGGCAATGCAGACGGCATGACGTTTCTCCAGGAGCTCGTCCCGTAGCTCCGTTCGTGCGCAGGTGGCCAGAACTTGCACAGTTTTCTGAGACCAGCGCGCGGTAAGTCCACGGCTCCCCTGGGCCGGCGAGTGGTCTGGTTCGTGCTCCTGGGAGACCGCGATGCGGTACGCCCTGCTCGCTACGGTCCTCGCCCTCTCGGGGTGCTCGCTCTACTTCCACGGTCCGGACGGCGATGACGCGCCCACGGTGAAGCCCGATTCCGGCCCGCACCCGATTCCGGATGCGGGGGAGAACCGGATGGAGCGCTGTGAAGGCGGCAAGCTGTACCTCGTCGACTTCGACGACTGGGGCAACCAGCCGGGGCATGGCCAAGGAACGCAGGTCGGGGCGTGTGGGAACGGCTGCAAGACGGCGGCGGTCCTCTGCGACGGCCTCTCGTGTCCGACGGGGCAGGCGCTGTGTTCGGCGCCGCCATCGACCGGCAAGGCGTGTCAGCTCGCCGGCACGCAGTGCAGTGGCTCCGGGACGATCGACTGCCCGCAATCGACGACGTGCGGTTACTCGGTGCCCGGCTCGTCGTGCACCTGCGTGAACGGTACGTACACGTGCACCACCGAAAGCTCCGTCGCCACGGTGCAGGCCTCGCTGGTCGGTAAGTGGCGCGGCACCGTGACGCCGCCGAGCTTTGCGCAGCCGTACCAGGTCTCGCTGTGGATCTATCCGGACGGCACGTACTGGGGAGAGTCGGTGAGCTCGTCCGACCCGACGTTCTATTACGGCAACGATGGGCCGCACCCGTGGCGCAAGATCTCGGTGCTCTCGACGTCCTCGACGATGGGGTCATGGGCCGACGTCGGCGTGTTCACGAGCTTCAACATCGGCGCACTCTCCGCGATGGTGGTGACGCCGACGAAGCTGACGTTCACGTACAACGCGTCGTGGCACAACTGCGGCCAGCCGTTCTACTTCAACCTGACGCGCGAGGGCGCAGCTCCGTAGTCGGGTGGTGGTTCTAGCCGGCTGTCTGCAGGCCTGCGGCGATCCCACCGATCGTCGTGAACACGATGCGGCCGAGGCGATCCGGATCGGGATGCGCACCCGCCCGACGGCGGCGGAGGGCCTCGATCTGGATGTGATTGAGCACATCGAGTGCGGGGTTGCGGCGAGCGACCGATGCCGCGAGGTACGGCCGGGTCGCGAGCGGCATCACGAGTCCGAGAACGTCGCGGAGCGCAGTGACGGTGCGCGCGTGCTCGGCCTCGATCAGCTCGAAGATCTTCGCTGCGTCGGGATCGGCGAGCCGCGCATACTCGCGCGCGACATCGATGTCGGAGCGCACCAGCGAGAGCTCGCAATTGCGAATCAGCGCACGGAAGAACCGTGAACGACCCGCGAGCTCGCGGACTCCGTCGGTGCCGAGCTGTTCGGACAGCGATTCGACCGCGGTGCCGACTCCGAACCACCCGGGGATGCCCTGGCGGCTCTGCGTCCACGAGAACACCCAGGGGATCGCGCGCAGCGAATCGAGTGTGATTCCGCCTTTGCGCGAAGCGGGTCGCGATCCCAGTGGCAGATGGGCAACGTCCTCGATCGGGGTCGCAGCGATCGTGTAGCGCGCGAGGCGATCCTCGTCGGAGGTGAGCTCGAGGTATGCGGCACGGGCAGCCTTCGCAGCGTCGCGGAGGCGCGGCTCGTCGGTGCTGTCATCGTCGATGCGGCGCTTCTCGCAGGTCGCTGCGAGAACGGCGGACAGGGTCAGCTCGAGATCGCGCTCGGCGATCTCCGGCTGCGCATACCGCGCCGTCACGGTCTCGCCTTGCTCCGTGACGCGGATCCGACCACGCAGCGCGGCCGCCGGCTGTGCGCGAATGGAGTCGCCCTCCGGACCGCCACCGCGACCGAGTGCGCCACCGCGGCCGTGAAACACCGTGAGCACGACGCCGGCATGATCGGCGGCTGCCGCGAGCGCCTGCTGTGCATCGCGCAGCGCCACCGCAGCCGCGACGTAGCCGACCTGCTTGCCGGAGTCCGAGTAACCGATCATCACCTCGAGCTCCCCGTTGAGCTCGCGGCGCAGCGTGTCCTGCGCGAGGACATCCGTCGCGATCGAGCCTGCTCGATCCAGATCCTCGAGCTGCTCGAGCAGCGGAACCGGGCGCAGCTCGCCGGGTGCGAGGCCTGCAGCACGTGCGAGGAACACGACCTCGAGGAGATCCGAGACCTCGCGAGTGAAGCTGACCACGTAACGCTCGCATGCGCGCGGCCCGAGCTCGCGCCGCGCGCGGCCGATCACCTCGAGCGTCTCGAGAAGCTCCTGGCCGTCCGCGGAGACTCCGTCCCAGTCCCGCTCAGGGGTGATCGGGCGTGCGAGCACTTCTCCGAGTAGAGCCCGCCGTCCGGCTTCGTCGCGATCGAGGTAGCCCGGCCGTCCGCCGCGGGCGAGTAGCTCCGCGGTGACGCGATCGTGGACGTTTGAATGCTGGCGGACGTCGAGCGATGCGAGGTGGAAGCCAAAGACATCGGCCCGGCGCAGCGCATCGCGCAGCCCCTGGTCGGCGACGGCGGCGAACCCCGCGCTGCGCAGGCTGCGATCCAGGATCTCGAGCTCGTCGCGATAGACCTCGGCATCGATGTAGCCGTCGTCGCGCTGCTCGATCGTCGCGCGCAGCCGCGCCTGCACGTACCACAGCTTCTCGCGCCACGGCTCATGCGCCGTGCGTGGCCGTGCAC
>JACCQV010000857.1 GCA_013813945.1 Deltaproteobacteria bacterium
GTACTGGCCAGCGTCACAGTCGGCGTCAGTCGAGCAGCCGTCTGGGACGCACGACGAGCGGTCTTCATCGCAGCTGAAGCCGTCGGGGCAGTCGCTGTCGCGGTTGCAGAAGCCCGCCTCTTCACACACGCCGTCGGTGCTGCAGTAGCAACCTGCGGCGCACTCGGCGTCCGACTCGCACATGTATCCGGGCTCATCCGGACACCGCGCTCCCGCCCAGTCACAGTCGTCGCCGTTGCAGACGTAGTAACCGTCGTTGGCGCAATAGGTCCAGCGGTCATCGCTGCTGTCATTGCCGCCGAAATAGAGCTCGCAGCCGGTCAGCGTGGAGACCAGCGCGATCGCGAGGGCGAGGGGCGAGAAGAGCTTCTTCATGGGAGATCGTTCCTTTGGGGGGCGTGCGGTGATCAGGTCGGAAGCATTGGTCGTGCCATCGTGGCAGCGGGATCGAACTGCTGGAGATTGCATCAACGTTTGGACACGCCGGCTCGATCTGTTGGGAACGAGCGCCGAAAGACTGACAAAAATGCCCGGAATATCGCGAGGGCAGCGGCTCAGACTTGCACACCTGCGTTTCGGATGCTCGTGGTGAGCAAGCCGGGTATCCCACATCCGGGGGCGCTACTCCCGCGAGGTGTGAACGCCGGGCCACACACCCTGTATCGCCGTGCCACGGCAAAACGGAGCACATTCGATCGCGAACCTCGGACAACCATGGCGGCCAGCTCACTGGATCCGAGCATGGGGGCGCACCCCGGCGCCACGGGCGCACGGGTGCAGACCGGGTACATGGGTGACGAAGTGGACCGGGCTCGGGCTCGACCGATCATGCCGGCTCGTCGACCGCGTGAATGGTGTCGCGCAGACTGTAGCGGGCACGGAAACCGAGCTCCGCCGTCGCACGTCGTCCATCCACCATGCAGACGTATCGGATGAAGTCGAGCTCGGCCACCGGGAAGCTCGAGATGCCGAGCTTGAACGCCAGCGAGAGCAGCGGCTTGGCGAACGGGTGGGGGATCGGCACCGGCTCGCGACCGAGCTCCGTCAGGATCGCGGAGAGCGGAACCTCCCCGGGACCCACGATGTTGTAGATGCCGCGACGGCCCGGGTTGAGTGCCGCGACGATCGAGTCCGCGATGTCCTGGTAGTGAATGAGCTGGACCATCGGATCGAAGCCGAGCAGGACCGGCGGGCGCTCGATCCGCAGGTAGTTCGAGGGCGCGTTGTGAATCGGACCCACGATGTGGACCGGGCGCAGGATCACCGTCTCGACGTTCTGTGCACGCCACAGAAAGGTCGACACCAGGTGATCGATCTCGACGAGGTCCCGGATCTGCGGGAACCGTTGCGAGGCGAGGAGGGGGGCGTCCTCCGTCAAGAACTGCGGGTTGTCGGGGCGTGGACCGTAGACGTTCGCGGACGACAGCAGCACGACCTTGGGGACGCGGTAGGCCTGGCAATACTCGAGCAGCTTCGTCGTGCCGGCGATGTTCCACGAGTACAGCTCGGCCGGCCGCGCGCGGGGATCGTGCATCACGCCGAGGTGGATCAGCGCGTCGACGTCGCCGACCCGGAAGATGTCGCGCGCCTTCTTGCTCCGCAGATCGACCTGATGATGCTCGATGTCCTTGGGACGCCCCGGCATCGGCCGGCGATCGAGCCCGACGATCTGCCAGTCGAGCTCGTGATGGAGACGGCGCGCGACGATCCGACCGAGCCGGCCCGAGATGCCGGTGATCACGACCTTGCGCAGCCGAGGGAGCGAGCGCTCCGTCGGACCGCCCATCCCTTCACCAGAAGACGTGTTCTCGCTCACGCAGTCCGACCTGGATCATCGACTGGATCCGGTTCTTCACCAGCTTGACCTGCTCGTCGAGCACTTCGTCATCGTCATCGGGATCGCCGGTGAACGTCATCGGCTCGCCGAAGTAGAGCCGGTACTTGACCGGCAGCGGCACGAGCGGCACGAACGGCGGATACGGCACCACCGGGAACGACGGGATGCGCAGGAGCTTCGCGATCGACTTCACGTTGATCGCGGGCGCCTGCTCCTCCGCGCCGATCACCGCGACCGGGATCACCGGGCACTGCATCTCGAGCGCGAGCCGGAGGAAGCCCTTGCCGAACTCCGCCAGCTGATAGCGCTTCGAGAAGTTCTTCGAGATCCCGCGCGCGCCCTCGGGGAACACGAGCACCATCTCCTCGGCGGCGAGCAGGCGGCGGCAGTTCTCCGGGGTCCCGGTGATCTGCCCCCAGCGCGAGAACAGGTACGACGCGAACGGAACCGTGGGCACGAAGAACTCGACCATCGCGCGTACCAGGCGCGGCTGCGCCATCTCGAGGAAGCACGCGCTACCGATCACGAGCCCGTCGAACGGCAGCTGACCCGAGTGGTTCGAGA
>JACCQV010000860.1 GCA_013813945.1 Deltaproteobacteria bacterium
GTACGGCGCACTGATCGAGCTCGAGCTCCCCGATCGGCTGCGCGCCAAGGTGCAATGGGCGATCGACGAGCTCCGTAAACCACCTGGATCAGCGCAGGCATCGCCCGCTGCCGAGTGAGCTGCATGCCGCCGCATCGGTGGCATACTCCACGCGATGAAGCGGCTCGCGCTCGGCCTGATCCTGCTCGCCGCGCTCGACGTGCGCCCTGCCTCGGCCTGGACCTTCGACTGGGCAGGCCATGTCGCGGTCGATGCGGAAGGACTCCAGAGTGACGATCCGGCCAAGCGCCACGAGGCCGTGATCGAGCTCGCGAAGTACGACATCACCCTGACCCAGCCGTACTTGATGAAGGCGCTCGGCGACGATGACGAGAAGGTCAGCCACGCAGCGGCGAAGGCACTCGGCCAGGGCGGTGCACTGACCGCGGTGTCGGCGATGATCGACTGGCTTGGCGCGGCGGATCCGAGGACCCGCGCGGTCGCGGCCGAGGCGCTGGGCGACATCGGCGGCACCGAGGCCACCGCGGCGCTGACGCGTTCGCTCGGCGATGTGGACGCGGCCGTTCGCCAGCGTGCGGTGAAGGCGCTCGGCACGATCGGCAAGAAGGGCAACCCGAGCGTTGTCATCGCGTTGATCCCACGGCTCGAAGACGACAAGCCGGACGTCAAGAACGCGACGATCATTCAGCTCGAGGAGCTCGGCGATCGCCGCGCCGTGATCCCGCTCGTCGCCAAGTTCTCCGAGACCGGTCGCGAGACCCGTCGCCTGGCGGTGCGCGCAGTCGGCAAGCTCGGCGATCCATCCGCCGTTCCTGCCCTGATCCGGCTGATCAACGACCCCGACGAGGAGGTCCGCACCGCGGCGGTCGCCGCACTCGGCACGCTCGGCGCGGTCGATGCGATCGACGCACTGACCGAGCAACTCTCGACGGGAATCGACGCGTATCGCGCGAAGGTCGCCTACTCGCTCGGCCAGATCGCCGCGACACCGCAGGCCGGCAAGGCGGGCGAGGACGCGATGCGTACGCTGGTGATCAACCTCTCGCAATCACAGCTGCGCAACGGTTCGCGCGAGGCGCTCCGCGTCGCGGGCAAGGCCGCGGTGCCCGCCCTGGTCGCGCACCTGCAGGGTCGGATCGCCGGAGATCCCGCGAGTGCGGTGACGCTGCTCGCCGAATCAGGGGATCCGCGCGCCACGGCAACCCTCGCGGCGGAGCTCGAGCGCGGGCGCGTCGCGATGCCGCTCGTGCTCAAGGCGCTCGGCGCGACCGGAGATCCTGCGGCACTCGTTCCGGTGCTCGGCGCACTCTCGAGCAAGGACGCCGCGATCCGGCTCGCCGCGATGGAAGCGCTGCGTCCGTTGATCGGCAGCGATGGCCGCGCTGGCGACGTGCTGATCGAGCACCTCGCCGACGAGGACCTCGAGATCCGCGTGCTGGCCGCCGAGTACCTCGGCCTCCTGCGCGTCGGTGCCGCCTCGGCGAAGCTGACGGCGCTCGCGGGGCCGGGTAATCCCACGCGCCTTCGCCGCGCGGCGATCGATGCGCTCGGTGAGATCGGCCGTCCCGAGGCGACGAAGACCTTGCTCGCTGTTCTCCGCGAGGGCCCGACCGAGCTCCACCGCTCCGCGGCCACGGCACTGTCGTACCTCGGCGATCCATCGGCGGTCGCGGCGCTCAGCTCGCAGGCGCAGACCGACCGTGGCCCCACGCGGCACGAGGTCGTGCGCGCGCTCGGTGCGACGTTGCGCGGCCGGCCCGATCCCGGATCCCGCAAGCTCCTTCGCCAGCTGACGCAGGACGGCAGCATCAAGGTCAGCCTCGCCGCGATCGCCGGCCTCGCGGCGGCGGCGGATCCCGAGGACGCTCCGTTCCTTCGCACGATGGTCGAGAACGCCGCGTCGGACCGGCGCCGCGCTGCCGCCTGGGCACTCGGCGAGATGCGTGACGTCGGATCGATCAACGTGCTGTCGACTGCGATGTCGATCAAGGACGACCGCCTCGTCGGCGATTCGGCGTGGGCACTCGGCGAGATCCTCGCGACCCACCCCGGTGACAAGCGGGCCGCGGCGACCGTCGAGCGCTGGCTGTATGTCGGCAAGCACGGTGGCTGGGCCGGATCGGTCAACGGGGCCGCCGCGCTGTCGCGGTTGCTGTGGGCCGTGCCTCGCGAGGCGCGGACGGCGCTACTGTCGGGATCCAAGCGTGGCGCACTGACCGGCCTCGTGTTCCACAGGTCACGGCTCGTCCGGATCAACGTCGCGCACGCACTCGGCAGCCTGAGCGGCGACGATGATGCGGCAAAGGCGCTCGCACAGATGCTGCGCGACGACCCGAGCCCGCAGGTGCGGATCGCTGCGGCGCGGAACCTCGCGCGAGCTGGCGGAGCACGCGTCGGACCGGCACTCAAGGCAGCGCTCGACGGCGATCTCGATCTGCGGGTGAAGACCGCGGCCAAGGCGGCGCAGGGCCCCGTGAGCGCGCCGGCCGCACGCAGCGAGTGGCGCATCTTCTACGTCGTCGATCCGAGTGCAGACGATGCGCCGGTACGCCAGGAGCAGTACTTCGTGCACACGCCCGATGGCGTCGTGTGGGCCAGCTATACCGACGCCCGCGGCGAGCTCACGAGCGAGCACGTTCCGCCGGGCGACGCGATCGTGTGGCCTGCTTCGCGCGAAGCCGAATACTGACCAGATCGGTGTACGGTCGGCGCATGGGATTCTTCGACAAGGTCAAAGCATTCACAAGTGGCAAGGGGATGGCAAAGGTGACCATCCCCGTGATCGAGCGGCTGCCGTCGGAGACCGCCCGCTTCTCGGTCACCGACGCCGTCCTCAAGGGAACGATGGTCATCGAGGTGCAGCAGGACTGCACGCTGCTCGCGACCAAGTACGAGGTGTGGCTGTACATCTCCGCGGATCCAGCCGACGAGACCGGCTCGCCGAACCTCGTGGTGATGGCGAAGGATCCCGATCCGAACACCAGCTACTCGGATGACTGTCTCAAGATGCCGTGTGACCTCACCGCCGGCCAGGTCATCACGCAGCCGTGGATGGTTTCCGATGTCGACCTCGCGAAGATCCTCGCGAAGAACGGCTTCTCGGAGCCGACCGAGGCGATCGGCGACAAGCGCGTGCGGCTCGTCGTGAAGTGCATCGCGGACGTCAAGGGCTCGCCGTTCGACCCGAGCGCCGAGGTCAACGTCGAGCTGACGGCCTAGGCCTAAGCCGCGCGCTTGATGCCGTAGTCCTTCGCCGCGAAGCCAGCGAGCTCGGTCTCGAGCACGCGACGCGCGCGAAACAGGCGCGACATCACCGTGCCGATTGGCACGTGCAGCGCATCGGCGATGTCCTTGTACTTCTCGCCGTTGAGATCTGCGCGCTCCACGACATCGCGATACTCCGGGCCGAGGCGATCGAGCGCGCCCTTGACCTCGTCGCACAGCTCGTCCTCGACCATCGCTTCGTCGAGATCATCGGTGCGATCCTGGTCGCGACCGTAGAGTGCGATCAGCGCGTCACCGGGGCGCTCGGCCGCGAATCGTTGGTGGCGGCGGCGCTTGCGATAGCCGTTGATGAACGCGTTGGTCAGGATGCGAAACAGCCAGGCGCGCAGATTCGAACCCGTCTGGAAGCTGTCCCACGCGGTCATCGCGCGCAGCAGCGTCTCCTGGACGAGATCCTTCGCCATGTCGGGATCGCGCGCGATCCGCATCGCCACGCCGTAGAGCTCGGCCTGGTGAGGAAGGCACGCGACCTCGAAGGCATGATGCGGGCTCGTCGCGCTTGCGCCGCCCTGGACGACCCGGAGCGTTCGCGGTGCCGGCGCCGGAGTGCGGCGAACCACGCGGGAGCTGGACGGAACGGTGGGGGTCGTGCGGGTCTTCGATCGCGGCATGACCTGGCTAAGAGCACCGGACATGCCACGTCTAACCGGCTGGATCTTCGACGAGTTCCTTCGGGCGAGGATGGAGAGACACACGGCGCGTCTCCAGGGGGACGCGGGATCGCATGAGCCCGCAGGTGGGAGGCGCACCGACACGTCTGAGGATCTCCGTCGGACGCTCAGCGAGCGAGCTGGCGGATCGCCGCAGCGATCGCGACCGCGAGATCGGACGACATCGCGCCGCGCCCGTGTACGGCTTCGAGTGCCTCGCCCGCGCGACCATGGACGTACGCGCCAGCCCGCGCGGCATCGCCGGCGGCTACACCCTGCGCGAGCAGCGCGGCGATGACTCCGGCGAGCACGTCACCACTGCCTGCGGTCGCGAGCGCGGGACCACCGGTCGGATTGATCGAGCAGTGCTCGTCCCCGATCGTCCCGTCGACGATGATGGTCCGCGCGCCCTTGAGCACGACCACCGCCCGAGTTGCCAGCGCGAGCGCACGCGCTGCGCTCAGCCGGTCGGCCTCGACCGCAGCGGTGGTGATGCCGAGCAACCGCCCTGCCTCACCGGGATGCGGGGTGATCACGACGGGCCCGGTTGCGCGCGCGATTGCCGCCGGATCCGAGGCGAGGACATTGAGTGCATCGGCATCCAGCACCGCAGGAGCTCCGGCCGCGAGAACGTCGGCGACTCGCTGTGCCGCGACCTCGCCCGTCCCGAGCCCGGGCCCGATCACGACCGCACTCTTTCCTTCGAGCGCAGCCGACAGATCGTCGGTGATCGAGCGCGTCATCACCGAGTCCGCCGCGGTGACATCGCCGTCCCCCGCAAGCGTGACCAGCCCTGCCCCGGCGCGGAGTGCCGCCGCCGCGGCGAGCCGCCCTGCGCCTCTCATCTCGGGCGCACCTCCGATCACGAGCACGTGACCACGGGTCCCCTTGTGATCCATCGGGCCCGGCTTCGGTAGCCAGCGCGCGACATCGGACTCTTCGACGAGCCCGGCACGAACATTCGCGGTCACGATCAGCGCCGGCGGAATGCCGATGTCGACGACCTCGATCTCACCGCACCGGGCGAAACCTGGTGCACTGACGAGCGCGATCTTGCGCGCCCCCATCGACGCGGTGCGATGCGCGTCGACGACCGCGCCGTCGACGCGCCCTGTATCCGCGTCGAGGCCCGAAGGGAGATCGACGGCGAGCCGCCACCGCGCTGCGTTGATCTGCGCGATGACGTCCGCGAGGTGTCCCTTGATCGCGCGCAGCGGGCCGAGCCCGAACAGAGCATCGATCGCGAGCACCGCCGAGCTGAGCGCCTCCCCGACCTCGGCGAGCTCCGCCGGCGCGGCGATCGAGCGAATCACGCCGCCGGATCTCTCGAGGATCTCGAGGTGCGCAAGCGCATCTCCCTCGATCGCCTCACGGCCCGCCGCCAGGTACGCCACGGCATCCACGCCGCGATCGCGAAGCACGCGCGTCACCACGAAGCCATCGCCGCCGTTGTTCCCCGGTCCACACACGACGGCGACGTGTCCTCGGAGCGAGCCGAGCATGCGCTGCGCGACCTCGGCCACACCGCGCCCGGC
>JACCQV010000882.1 GCA_013813945.1 Deltaproteobacteria bacterium
GTACGAGACCAGCGCGCGCGCCTCGCGGTCGACGACCCGGGAGCGCTCCCCGTCGATCCGGACGAGGACCGCTGGCTCGCGACCCGGTGCGCGGAGCACGGGCAAGGGCGCGAGCCCCGCGATCCGCGCGGCGGCGTCGCGGAGCGGCTTCGACGCGGCCACCGGCACGCCCTCGGCAAGCAGGCGGGTCGCGACCTCGATTCCGTCGAGCGCGCTATCGACGACGAGGACCGTCGGCAAGCCAGCGGCGAGCTGTTCGCGCGTCCACTCGATCACGCGGCCCGCGACATCGTCGAGCGGCTCGAGCTCGTGGTGCGGCTCGCCGAGCGGCGCATCGATCACGAGCGCGTCGCACGCGCGAACCTCGGCGGCCTCGTACCAGCTGCTCGCGACCGTACGGAGCGCTCCGGCATAGAGCACGGTGCGCCCGACGGCATCGACGTGGAGCGCGGCGGCACCGAGGCCTCGGCCCGATGGGATCAGCTCGAGTCGCAGCGTCCCCAGCGTGAACCGCTGGCGCAGCGGGACCGCGAGATGGCCGTCACCGCGTGCGGCGAGCAGGGCGAGCGTGGTCGGCGAGCCGATCAGCTGTCCGTGACCGGTGCGTCCGACGCGATCCGCCGACGACACGAAGCAGATATCCCGGCGTCGGCGCGCGTCGCACCAGATCGGCGTGCCGGTGAGGTGCACGCCGTCACGCCACGTCACCGGGGCGATCGATGCTGCACGCGGGCGGCGACCCACGACCCACGGTGCCATCCGAACCGCGATCAGGCAATCATTCGACGATGTTCGTCGGAAGTTGCCCCGTCAGGAGCAGCGCCTCGAGCTCCCGGATCACCGCGATCAGGGTCGCTCGCTGCGGCTCCTCGAGCGTGAACACGACCCCCATCCCCGGGGTGTCGTCGTCCTGCGGCATGATCGTATGCGACACCTTGCCGACCAGCGAGAGCGGCTGCGGCTTGCCCGGGATCGCCACGAGCATGTGGACCTGCGAGGTCTCCGGCAACGGCTTGTCCGTGAACAGGAACAGGCCCTCTTCGTTGATGTCCTTGGTGAACGTGTTCGCCGGTCCCTCGACGGCACCGTAGGTGACCTGCAGGCGAATCGGCAGCCGACGCTTCTCGCGCAGGTTGAGCAGACCGCCGCGGACGAAGCCGTTCAGATAGTTGATCTTGTCGCGCTCGGAGCCGCCGAGTGCCACGACCAGACCCATTGGCTCGTCGCGCTGGCCCACGACGGTCCCGCGCAGCGTGACCAGCCAGCCGCCAACGTCGAGATCGATCAGCACCGTCGCGCCCTGCTCGGTCGGATCCGGGGATGGGACGAACACGGTCCAGTCCCGTGGATCGAACATCTTGATCCACTCCGACTGACTGGTCAGCCGGAGCTCGAGCCTAACCACACCCACGCGCTCATCGTAGACGATCCGCGGCGACGGCGCGCGTTACTGGATCGCGAGGCGCAGCGTCATGGGCTTCCCCGCGCGGAGCAGCTGCACGTTCGCCGTCTTGACCGAGCCAGCGCGGATGTAGAGGTCCGCTGCGTCGTCGATCGACGTGAGCGGAGCGCCGTCCACCGCGGTGATCACGTCGCCACTGCGCAGGCCCGCCTTCGCGAACACCGATCCCGGTGCGACCGCGTCGAGACGTGCACCCGCTGGCGTGAACGCCCCGCGCACCGATGCGGTCAGCACGCCGAAGTCGGAGAGCGCCGATTCGAGCTCCGTGCGCGAGAGCATGGTTGCCGGCTGCGCCGATGCAGCCGGGGGTGCGCTCGCCGTGGGCGCGATCGTGGCGTCGTCGGGTCCCTTGACGATCACGTGGCCGTTCATGGCGTCGGCGAACGCGCGCGCGCCCTCGTCGTCGACGGTGCCCTTCTTCACGGGCTTCGTCGGCTTGGCGACCGGGGCCGGGGCCGGCGCGGGCTCCGCGTACGGATCGGTCGCGCTCTCCGGCAGCGCCGGCTCGGGCTCGTTGTAGGGATTGACCTCCATCTCGGTGGTCGTGACGGCCTCGCGGGTACGAACGAGACGAACCTCGCCGGCACCTGGCGTCATCGCTGCGTCGAGCGTGGCCTCGTCATATGGATTGGTAACCGGCTCCGAGCTCGGAGCCGCCGCGACACGAACGCCGTCCTCGCCTGCGACGGCCGGTGCCTCGATGGCGGGCCCGGCGTAGGGATCTGCGGGGGCGACGGCGACGGCGACGGCCTGGGTGTCAGCCGGGCGGCGCCAGGTTGGCTCGGGCGCGGCGAGGACGACCTCGCGGCCACCCGAGGACAGGGTGACCTCGTCCTCCTCGATTTCCATGACCGTATAGCCGCCGATCACGGAGCCCACATCGGCCACGACATGCTTGCCGCGGTTCTTGTCGAACAGCAGCGCCTGGTGACTCTCCGTCATCACCTTCACCACCCGTAGTCCGACTTTCGCGCGTGTCGGTTCCGGCTGCGTTGGCTGCGGTTCCGGGGCCTTCGCGTCCTCGGCGAAGGCGAAGGTACCTGTCAGGGTCAGGGCGAGCAGACCGGCAACGAGGCGCATGGGATGTCGAGTTGCAAACCCCGATCCGGTCCGACCGCCGGCAAGAACCGGGAACCAGGGCGGCAATCGTGCGCCGTGTAGCTGGCGCTTCACACCCCCTGCGCGCCCGG
Organism: Deltaproteobacteria bacterium; assembly: GCA_013813945.1. GTDB lineage: Bacteria > Myxococcota_A > Polyangia > Haliangiales > Haliangiaceae > JABFXX01. The sequence continues at coordinate 2,653 of JACCQV010000882.1, forward strand.
ACACACTCTCACGGTAGGGGGATCACCTGGACGATCACAATGGTCGGCCCGCTGACCGCGGTGGCCGCAACCGTCGGATCCGCACGCGGCGACCCAGACTTACGCCTTCTTCGCTTCCTTGCTGCCGTCGAGCTCCGACAGATCGAGGTCCTCGAGCTCCTTGAGGTCCTCGGCCGTCAAGCTCCCGAGCGATGCGCCCGCGCTGATATCCGACTTGTCGTCACCCTTGCCGCCGACCACGCCGGCGCCGAGCTGCTTCGCGTTGTCGCCCTTGGGCGCCTCGAGCAGACCCATCTTCGCCTTGAGATCCGAGAGGGCGTCGTCCTCGCTCGCGCCGCCGGCCTCGAGCGCGTGGAACTTCGACTCGAGCGTGTCGCCCGACAGCTCGCCCGCGAGCTCGGCGCCTGCCTCGGCCTCAGCCTCCATCAGCTGGATGCGCTCGGCCATGCGATCGAACGTGTCGAACGCGCTGGTGTCGCCGAGCCCCTGCATCGTGTTGGCGATCTGCTGCTGCGCCTCCGCACGCTTCTTGCGCGCGATGAGAATGTTCTTCTTGCGCTTCGCTTCCTCGATCTTGTTGTTGAGAAGGCGCAGCGCGTCCTTGAGCTTCTCGACGGCCTGCTTCTGCGAGATCCACTGCTGCTGGAACTGCGTCGCGATCGTCTCGTGCTCGTTCTTGCGCGACAGCGCCTGGCGCGCGAGACCGTCGTCGCCGGCGCGCACCGCGACCATCGCCTTGCGCTCCCACTCCTTCGATTTGTCGGTCTCCGCCGTGTACTGCTTCTGCAGCTTCTTCTCGTCCGCGATCGCGACCGCGACGGCCTTCTTCGCTTCGACCAGCTGCTGCTGCATCTCGAGCAGCACCTGCGACAGCATCTTCTCCGGATCCTCCGCCTTCGAGATGAGGTCGTTGAGGTTCGACTTGATCAGCGTACCGAGTCTCGAAAAGATGCCCATGGCTTGCATCGAGCCTACGGGATCAAGGGTGTCGTTGCAACGCTCGCGCCTTGCGTGCTACTGACCCCGTTCTCCGACGATGAGCGAGACTCGAAGGCTGCCGCGTCACGTCGGCATCATCATGGACGGCAATGGCCGCTGGGCGCAGAGCCATGGCCGGCCTCGGCTCGACGGTCATCGTGCTGGCGCCGACTCGGTTCGCGACATCACTCGCGCCTCGCGGCAGCTCGGGATCGAGGCGCTGACGCTGTACGCTTTCTCGTCCCAGAACTGGGCCCGCCCCGCCGAAGAAGTAGCGGGACTGATGCAGCTGCTTCGCGAGTTCTTGATCGACGAGCGCAGCGAGATCCTCGACAACCAGATCCGGCTCGAGGCGATCGGCGACGTCGAGAAGCTGCCGCCGATGGTCAAGGAGCCGCTCGACGAGCTTCGCGCGGCCTCCGCCCACCACACGGGCATGACGCTGACGCTCGCCCTCTCCTATGGCGGCCGCGAGTCGATCGTTCGCGCTGTCCGCGACATCGCCCGTGACGCCGCCGCAGGCACCTTGCGCCCCGAGGACCTCGACGTCGACCGCCTGACCGGCTACCTGCCGACCGCGAAGCTCCCGCCGCTCGACCTCCTGATCCGGACCAGCGGCGAGCAACGAATCTCGAACTTCATGCTCTGGGAGATCGCCTACGCCGAGCTGGTGTTCACCGACGTCCTCTGGCCCGAGTTCCGGCGCGAGCACCTCCACACGTGTCTCGACGAGTACGCGGCCCGTGAGCGCCGGTTCGGGCTGACATCCGCTCAGCTGGCGTCCGATCTCGATCCCCCCTGATTGACCCGACTCCCGCGCTGCGGTTATCTGCACCCCCTTGGCGCTCGGTAATCTCGCGCAACGCTTCCTGGTCGCGGTCGTGGCGGTGCCACTCCTGCTGCTGCTGCTCCACTACCATCGGCCGGAGCCGACGTGGGCGGTGCTGTTCGTCGCGTCGCTGATCGCGATGTACGAGTTCTTTGCGATGACGCTGCCCGCGCCCGACCGCCGGCCCGCGCTGGTGATGGGCGGGCTCGCCTGCATCGCATTCTACTGGCTCGACGCGATCGCGCTCGCCCGCTATGGCAACACCGTTCCCGTCGAGCTCCATCGCCTCGCCTTCGGAGGCGGCACGACGGTCGCGCTGATGTTCGCCGTCGTTGTTCCCGGGCTGTTCTTCCTGTTCCGGTTCCGCGACATCCCGACGGTCGCGAACCGGATGACCGCGACGGTGATGGGCATCGTCTATGCGGGCTTCCTGACGACGATGCTCGCGAAGCTCAAGCTGATCGATCCGACCCACGGCGGGAGCACCGTCCTGATCGTTCTGTTGATCGCATGGCTCGCGGACACCGGCGGCTACTTCGCGGGCCGCTTCCTCGGCAAGGCCAAGCTCTACGAGGCCGTCAGCCCGAAGAAGACGTGGGCCGGCGCATGGGGCGGCATCGCGGGATCCATCGCGGGCGTCGCTGCGCTCAAGCTGATCAGCGCGCCGTGGCTGACCTGGATCGACGTCTTCGCACTCGCGATCCCCGGCGGCATTCTCGGTCAGCTCGGCGATCTCGCCGAGTCGCTGATCAAGCGCTCCGTGGGTGTGAAGGACTCGGGCGCGCTGCTCCCGGGCCATGGCGGCATCCTCGATCGCATCGACGCCGTGCTGTTCATCGCGCCGTATGTGTTCATCTATCTGACGATCCGCGGCTACCTGACGATCCGCGGCTACGGACCGAGCGCTCTGTTCTAGGCCCAATGCCGCTCAGTTAGGGTCCTTGACGTTGACCTCGACGTGAACCCTGAACGTGAACGCCACCTTGGACGCTCACGTCATCTTCGTGAGCATCGCAACGATGCCCTCGAGCAGCTCGATGCCGA
>JACCQV010000889.1 GCA_013813945.1 Deltaproteobacteria bacterium
CTACCCGCTCCATCAGAGTTCCACGTCGCCTCGCCGCCCAGGCGAACCGCCATCCGCGGCCCCGACGTGTCGTAGATCGGCAACAGCTCGCCGGTCAGCTGACGCCGCCAGTCGGCCTTGATGATCACGGCATCGCGCGGCATCTCACCGTCGAGGCACGTCGGATCGCGGACATCCTCCGAGAGGTACGCGACATCGATCGTGACTGCGCTGGCGGCGGCCCCGAAGACCGCGACATAGACGGGCCCGTCCCCGGCGACGGTGCAGCTCTCGTCGCTATCGTCGCCGCTCGACTTGCAGTCGTACTCGCTCGGCTCGGGTGCGGCGCCGCGGCGAACATAGAGATCGACATCACCGTCGCCGCTAGACGTCACCTCGACACTGGCCGCGCCCGCCAGGAACGGGCCCAGCACCCGCCAACCGCAGTTCTTCAGCTCCAGCTGCTCGGACTGCGTGACCATCTGGCCTTCGCGCAGTGGGTCGTCATCGAACGGATCCGGCGCCGGATCGATACGACACGCGTACTGCTTGGGATAGCTCTCGAGCAGATGCGCCGTCGCTCCGGGGCTATAGCCGACGCGATGCGCCCCACCGACGCCGGCTGCTCTCTCCGGGTTGTCGATCGTCGCGAGATAATCGAGGTAGCGCTGCTCGGGCCACTCGGGAAGCTCGTCGAGCGCGTTCGCATTCCACGCGAGCCCCGCGTTCGCATCGATCGGAGCGCGCGCCTGTCGTCCTGCGGGCCCGAGGTCGCGATACAGCTTCTTGAACGTCCGCTCGAAGTCATCGCGCGCGTACCACGTGTGCCAGGCGGGCACCGTGGGCTGGACTCCGCCGAAGCTCTGTGCGAGCCGGGTGTCGCCGAGCGGAATGGGCCGCAGAACCTTACCCACGACCTGCCACGCCGCCTGCCGGCGAGCGGCGATCGACGTCCGCAGCTCCTCGTCGCGTGGAGCCAGCCCGAGGTCCGGCGTGTACGGCGCCGCGACACCGATCACCTTGCGATCCTGGATCTGGACGGCGCTGGTCGCCTCGCCCATCGACAGATCGCACGCATCCGTCTTGTCGTCTGCGCCGCAACCAGCGAGCAGAGCCACGAGCGGCAGGTACTTCACGACCCGATCAGTCTAGTGCGGAAACTGGGCGGCGGGCCGGCGAATCGTCCGTATCACTGGGTCTGCGCTTTGCGATCGTCGCTGATCATCAGCGGGAACCGCTTGGTGCTGGCAAACCGATACCGGGTGCGTGCGGCCTCGCGATACCCCGCGACCGACATCCCGCCGGGATCGGGCTCACGCGTTCCACCTCCCAGCACGAGGATCGGCTCGTCGACGGCGAGGATCCCCTCGAGGTACTCGAGGCTCGCGGTGTTCCACCAGTCCTGGTGCATCAAATTGTGGCGCTCGAGCAGCTCGCGCTGCGCGGGCGTCGCATCGAACGCAGCCTTCGAGGTGCTGCGGTGATCACGCTCGCACGAGATCCGCGCATTTGTCGGATCGATCACGGCGTGGTGCGCACCATCCTCGAGGAGGAACGAGACTTGATCCTGTGAAGTCGCCAGGTACTCCTGGAACGTCTCGGCGGCGACCATGAAGTGGGCGCGGGCGCGGATCGTGACCGAGTAGTACACGCATGGCCGTCCTGAGAGCGGAGCCGTGAGGACGTTGTCGCCGAGGATCCGAACGTGACCACCCACGCGCGCGACCGTGTCCTCGGGGAGCTCGGCGAGCGAGTAGCGCGGCGTCCTCCGCAGCTTCCTGCGCAGACGCCAGCTCGCGTATCGCTCACGCCATCCGTCACTCACGGCAGCAAGGTTAGCTGAAACGACAAACGCGCGAGCGGCGTTGGCCACTCGCGCGATTCATTCAGTTCTCCGGGGGGACGTCGACTACAGCGTGAGGGCTGCGTCGCTGCCGACCACGTACTCCTTGCTGGAGTTGAAGTCGCGCACCAGGAAGTAGATCCAGCCGTCCGACCGGAAGTGCGGGAACAGCGCCATCTGGCCGGGCTTGACGTTCGTCACGCGGGTACGGACGCCGGTCAGCATGTTGACGACCACGATGTTCGCGGCGCCCTTCTCGAGCATCTCCTTGAACGTCGCGTCGGTCGCCGACGCGAAGCCGAGGTCCTGCCAGTCGTTCGGGCCGACGTAGTGGTGAGTGACGAAGAACTTCTCGTCGAAGCTGATCGAGGGCTTCGCACCGGAGAGGCAGTAGCGACCGACCTCGGCCGTGCTCATCTGGTAGCTGGTGCCGTTCGGGACCGCGGTGATCTTGCGGACCACGTACCCGAGGTGGGCGGACTCGTTGCCGAACCGGCTGATGACGAGCTTGGTCGACGGCGAGAGGACGCTGTCACCCTCGTACGGGCTCTTGACGTTGACCTCGGGCTTGCCGACGTAGTGCGTGCCGTTGAACATCATCGGCGTGAACTTCATCTCGGCCGTGCTGCCGAACGCCGCGCTCGGGTCCTCGGTCTCGCCACCGCTCGGATCATCGGACGTGAACACGCTGTTGACCGCGAAGTAGTCACCACCGCCGAGGCCGGCGCCGAGGTGCTGGTACAGGCTGACCGTCGACACCGAGCTGCACGCGGCCTCCGCGAAGCTGATCC
>JACCQV010000913.1 GCA_013813945.1 Deltaproteobacteria bacterium
CGGTTGCCTGTTCGTGGACGTGGACGTGCCACGTGACACGTGCACGTGCACGAACGACCTTAACTGACCAGCATTGGAACTAGATCGAACTCGATCCAGTTCTACCTGGGCCCGTACGTCGCCCGCATCTCGCGGCGATACTCCTCCATCGATCCGAGCCCCACGGCGGCCCTTCGCTCGTCGACGTTGTCCTCGTCCACGATCGGCTGGGGGCCGTCGGCTCCGAACTGCGTACCGAAGCGTTGCGGACGCCCATCCGCCACGGCGACGCGGTCCTCGAGATAAGCGAGCTCTATCGGATCGGCATCGCCGGCCGCGACGGCAACCGCGAGCCGCGCGAGGCACAGCTTCTGGAACGCGCGATCGGCATCGGCATGCTGGACGAGAAGCCACGCATCGCCGGCTCCTTCGTGGCCGACGAGGCGATGGCCGGGCCATCCGTGGTGCGCGATGATCTCCTTCATGCGTGTCGTGTTCGCGTGATCGATCGCAGCCGTCGCCAACACCAGGGGAATGTCGTCGGGGTGATCGATCGATAGGTTCCTCGCCGCTTGATCCTTGTTCACCATCGCGCGGAGCTCGAGGAGTAGCTCGGGTTCTCGAATACCGAGGGCCGAAGCGGCGAGGTGGCCCGGCGGTTCGGCGGGCTGACACGCCGAGAGACTCAGCACCAGCGCGAGCAACAGACGACGCATGGCCGCAAGCTGCGCACGAACGCGGTGGCGTCAACCGCCGATCGTGCGAGCCTTCAGCGGCGCACGAGCGCTGAGCCGATCACGATGAATGTGCCTCCGCCGAGCAGCGCGAGGCCGATCAGCGGATCCGGCTGGCGCAGGGAGGCGAACAGGCCAGGCGCTGCGACGAAGATCGTCCACCAGCCCAGCACCCACGCGAGCTTCGCGCGGCGGACTGCGGCCGACGAGAGCGGCAGCGTCAGCGACATTCGCGCGAGCTCGATCGGTGGCCTGAACAGGCGGCCCGCCACCGCCAGACCGTAGATCGCAGCACCGACGAGGACCGCGGTCAGCCACGGTGTCGGATCATCCGGTCGCGCGAGGCCGATGATCGCGAGCACGAGGAACACGAGCGCGCCGAGTGCGAACGCCATCGGATAGCGCCGGCGCATCAGGCGTGCGTCCTTGCTGTAGGGAAGGGCAGCGTCGCCGATCAGGCGCGCGATCGCGCGCTCGATCGCGGTCGGCGGATGAACCTCGATGTTCGCGAGCCGCTGGCGATCGAGGGCGGAGACGTCGCGGAGGATCTGGCCCATGACGCGAGGGGCACTCGCGCGGGTCGCGAGGATCGCGAGCACGCTCACCCCACCGAGCGAGCCGAGGACGATCGCAGGCGGGACCGACGGCGTGCCACCGATCAGCCATGCGGAGATCAGGAGGACCGCGACGATGACGATCGTCGACGCGAAGCCGGGCAAGGCGCCGAGCGCTGCCGTCGACGGTGCGGGCGGGGTGGTGCTGGTCCGCGCGGCCGTGGCGCTGTCGATCCCCGTTGCGACGCGAAGCGCGGCGATCCGGTCGGTCTGGCTGATCGCCACCAACGAGGCAGCCCACGTCGCGACCGCCGGCATGAACAACGCGGCGGTAAGGCCGAGGGTGGCGGCCACGGCAAGGTGGCGGACGAGCATCTCCGTCGAGAACTGAGCGAGCGGAGCCGCACCGATCGCAACCGCCAGCGTCGTCGCGGCCGCCGCGCGGATGCACCGCCACAGCGCGGCATCGAACAGCGGACCGCCTTCGATCGGGAGCTGTGCGAGCAGCGCGGCGTCGGCGCGCCAGTACAGATGGAAGGGCACGCGCATGAAGGCGAGCGCGAACGCGACCAGCGTGCCGGCGAGCCACGATCGGCTCGCGGACACCGGACTCGCACCGGAGCGCCACGCGATCCAGCCGGCGAGCGCGCCGCCGGCGAGGAGGGCGATCACGAGCGACGAGCCGAGGATGCCGCGGTGGCTGCGCGACTCGTGCAGCGACGACCAGCGGATCAGCTCGCGACCCGACATGGAGCGAGCGAGCGAACGCTCGCGAGCGGGGCCCGTCACGTCGGGCCTTCATCTGCGATCAGCGAGACGTAGAGATCCTCGACCGCGCTCGGGCCCTTCGCGAGGAGCTCGGCAAGATCGGACCCGCGGCGATCGGCGACGAGCCTGCCCTTGTCCATGATCAGGATGCGGTCGCACATGCGCTCGGCGACTCCGAGCAGGTGCGTGGACATCAGGATCGCGGCCCCGCGCCCGGCCGCGGCTCGCAGCGAGGTGCGCGCAGAGCGTGACGCGTGGGGATCGAGGCCGTTCAGCGTCTCATCGAGGAGCACGAGCTCGACGGGGCCGACGAGTGCGGCGGCGAGCCCGACCCGCTGACGCATCCCGAACGACAGCTCGCGGCACGGCCGCTGGGCAATCTTCGAGAGCCCGAGCTCGGCGAGAACCGCGTCCGCCGCTGCCTGCGTGCTACCGCGCGCCTGCGCGACAAACCCGACGTGCTCAGCGACGGTGAAGAACTCGTACAGCGCTGGTGGCTGATCCGCAAACCCCACCTTGGCTCGGGCGGAGCGAGGCGCGCGCGCCAGATCCTCGCCTGAAACGGTGATCGTGCCCGAGGTTGGCACGATCGTCCCGGCGATCGCAGAGAGCGTCGTGCTCTTGCCCGCACCGTTGGGTCCGAGCAATAGCGCGATCTCGCCCGAGGCGAGCTCGATCGAGAGCCCATCGACGGCGAGCCGCTTGCCGTAATGGATCGTGAGTGCTTCGACCTTCGCGATCACGGCCATGTGTATACGACCACGTAGAGCACCTTGGTCTCGCCGCCTGCAGGAACCGTCGTCCGCAGCGAGATCTGCTGCGGCCCCTCCTTGGTGGGCTCGCGCGCGGTCTGATACGCGAGCGTCCAGTTCTGGCCGCGGTAGAGGTGCTCGCGGAGCACGACCTCGACGGGCCGCGCGCGCGTGTTCTTGATCGTCAGGACGAACTCCTCGACGAGCCGCTTGTCGTCGTCGTCGATCGT
>JACCQV010001178.1 GCA_013813945.1 Deltaproteobacteria bacterium
AGGTGTCGGCGATCTTCGACGGCCTGATCGACTCCGAGACCTTCGAGGTGTTCGTCACGCAGACGGTCACCGGAACGGCGGATCCGTCGGCACCTGGGCTGTTCGCCGGCGCGACGGCCGATCCATCGCAGATGCTGACGATCGCCTATCCACCGCCGGGCGCGATGATTCCGCCGAACCTCGGCGAGATGGACGTCCACTGGCGTGACCCCACCGGCAAGAACGTCTACGAGGTCACGCTGTCGGGCGGGTTCGTCACGCTCAAGACCTACGTCGCCGCGCTCGGGACCGCGACCTGGCACACACTCGCCGCCGAGCACTGGGCGCTGCTGTCGAGTGGAGCACGCGGTGTCGATCTCACCGTGCGCGTGCGCGGCCTCGCGAGCGCGTCGCCGACGACCTTCATCGAAGGCAGCGAGACCGTGCAGATCGCAGCCGAGTCGGTTCGTGGCGGCATCTACTACTGGAACACCACCCGCGCCGCGATCATGCGGTACGACATGACGGCGCAGGCGAATCCGCCCGAGCAGTTCTATCCGGCGGTCGGCGAGACCGGATGCGTCGGATGTCATGCGGTGTCGCGCGACGGCAGCGTCGTCGCATTCCGCCGCGAGGGTGGCAACCTGAACTACGGCAACGCGCTGGCCGTCACGGGCCTGCAGAAGAAGCTGGCGGATAACGCGCAGCAGTGGAACTTCGCCGCGATTCATCCCGACAACTCGGAGATGTTCACCACGACCCAGAGCGGCCTGCATCGCACGGACCTGGCGACGGGGACGACCGCGCCGCTCTATACCGGTGGACGGATCGCTCACCCCGATGTCGCCGCCAACGGAACCGAGATCGTTGCGACGAGCCTGACCGCCGGCAACGAGGTCTGGACGTCGGCGTCGAGCCTCGTCGTGTTCGACTACGACACCACCACGAAGACCGTCGGCGCGCCGCGCACGCTCGTCCCGCAGACCGGCACCACGTTCCCGTACTACCCGTCGTTCTCCGCGGACAGCACGTGGGTGCTGTTCAACCAGGCGGCCAGCGGCGACAGCTACGACAACGCGAATGCGCAGCTGTGGGTCACCAAGGCCGACGGCGCGAGCGCTCCGATCCGACTCGGTCAGGCGGAGGCCGCGGCGAGCCACGACTCGTGGCCGAAGTGGACCCCGTTCGTCACCGCCGAGCCAACGACGACCGGATCCGAGCCGGTGATGTGGTTCACCGTCGCGTCGCGCCGCCCGTTCGGTGTGCGCTCGGCCGCCAACCAGAAGCCGCAGCTGTGGCTCGCACCGTTCTATCCCGAGCGCGCGCTCGCCGGTCAGCCGGCGACCGGACCGGCGGTTCGCATGCCGTTCCAGCTACTCGCGCAGGGCAATCACATCGCGCAGTGGGCCGAGGAGATCGTCGTCATCCAGTAGTTCAGAACGGCTGAGCGGAGAAGCCAGCTTTCCGGATCTCCGCAACGTCGATGATCGTCGAGGCTCCCGACTTGAAGGAGCCTTTCTTGATCTCCTGTCCCACTCGTTGTGTCGCGACTTCGACCGCCTGCTCGAACGTCGCGCTTCCGACCATCGTGGTCTCGACGAACAGCGGTTCGCCCTTGGTGCCGTCCTTGGCGACGGTGTGCCATCCGACGAAGGCATGACCGGGAACGACGATGATGATCGGCTTGATGCCGATCGCTTCCATCATCGTGGCGAACAGCAGCGTTCCTTCGAGGCACTGCGCGTTCGTGGAAGCAAGCACCTCGGCCGGAAGGCGTGTGCGTTGCACGAACATGTGCTCGCTGGTGACATTCGGATCCATCACGTAGGTCACGCCACGAGCCTTGAGCTCATCGAACAACGCCTTGATCTGCGGAACGGTGACGTCCTGCTCGCCGACGAAGCTCTTGCTCGTCATCCGGAGCTTGGCCTTCGTGAGGAACTCCTCGATCGCCCCGTCGTTCGACGTGATCCAGGCGCCCATGAACCCGAACGTGGGCACCATCGAGTCGGCGCCGAGCTTGCGCTTCAGCGGCAGGTAGTCGCGCGGCAGGACCTCGATCGGGATCGTCTCGTCGAACACGATCGCGTCCCCGGTCTTTTGAACCTCGACCACCCGGAGCGCGAGCTGCGCCGGCCGCGGGCTGCGGACCTGCTTGATGTCGAAGGTCATCTTGAGCGGTGGATTGACCCACTTCACCGAGCCTTCCTTGCCGGTGAGCTCGATCGTGTTCGAGCTTCTCTCCGTCACTCCGGGGATCTCGGCCTCGACGCGGAACCTGCGACCCGCGCCGACGTGGTCGCGGAGCTTGATCGTGACCAGCGCTCCGGTGTCCTTGCGACCCATCAGGTGGTAGACGCCCGTCGCGAGCTGGGGCACCGTGACGACCTCGAAGTAGAAGCCGCGCTCGATCGCCTTCGCACCCTGCTCCTTGATCGTCTCGATGCCGGGAAGCGGCTTGACCTTCTCCATCTCCGCGATGTCAGCGAGCGCCTCCTTCGGTTTGCCGGTGACGACCCAAGCGAGATTGCGGAGCAGGCGGTTCAACCTGACGGACTCGTCGTTCGGATCCAGACCCTCCTTCGCGAGTCCTGCGAGTGCGAAGTCGCCGGCCTTCTCGCACTGGTCCCAGGACTCTGCCCGGCAGTAGACGAACGTCAGGGCGGCGCTCATCATCGCCCGCGTCTTGGGATAGCGCTTGGCGAGATCATTCGCGGTGGCGATCGCCTTGTCGTACTCGCCCATCTCGGCGAGCGCGCGCACGATGTGGTGAGCCTTGGAGACCTCGTCTAGGCTGAGTAGCGCTGTGCCGGCCATCACGACGGCGCGCCACCGGTTCACCGCGCTCGCGCATTTCCCCATCGCCTTGATCGCCGGGATCGCTTCGACGGGGATCGTCGCCGACGGAAACGCGATCGGCAGCGCCACGTTCAGCGCGTCGACGATCTTGTCGCACGGCGGATTCGGTTGCTGTACGAGCTTCACCGCCTCGTCGATGATCGCCTTGGCCTGCGCCGGGGGCATCGCCACCTTGGCGGCAGGCATCTCGTTGCCGGTCGATGGTGCCTTCGCGCCACCGCCGGAGAGCAGCGGGGCGAAGAAGCGATCGCCGGCCTTGAACGCGACCAGCTTCAGCGGCTCCTTGTTCGGCGCGGTCGCGGTCCAGACCTCGGCGTTCGGGATCGGCGCTGCTTCGGACGAGCGTTCGATCTTCGCGCCGGTGAACGCGGCGCCCGTCGCCTTGACCTGGTCCCAACCCTTGATCAGCGTCTCCTCGATCTTGGGGCACGGCGCGAGATCAGGAAGCAATTTGCAGGCGGTGACGTCGGGGACCATCCGCTTCGCTGCGTCGAGATCTCCCTTGGCGATCGCGTCGATCATGCCGCGCGCAGCGGCCTCTGCGCTGTCAGCTCCACGGCCCTGATCGGTTGCTTTCGCTTTCGCCTCGACCACGGCCGGCGCGGCAGGCAGCCACTCCTTGGTGGGCTCCGGCTTTCCACACGCCACGATCAGTGCGAGCGCGACCCCAGTTCTCTTCAGCATCATGTCTCCCGGTGAACGGCAGACACTATCAGATGGGTCGTGAGCTAGACGAGTAACTCGGCGTCCTCGATCAGAACAGCGTCGGGTCCGACGTAGGCACCTCGGCGGAGCAGTGCGCTGCTCCGCCGAGCGCGAGCGAGCGCGCCAACGAGATCGAGGCGCAAGGTTCCGCCCGTGATCACGCGCTCCGTGCTGCCATCGCGTTCGACGGCGAGCGAGAGCTCCAGACTCGCATCACCGGTGTACGGGTCGATCGAGAGCGAGCGGAGGCGGCGAACATCGATCGAGCGCCGGGCGGGCAGGGCGCCATCCCAGGTCCCGGCACCGACCACCAGGTTGCGAACGCCGCCGTTCGGATCCGTGCCGCGGCGAGCGGCCTCCCGCATCGACATCCCGAGGCCGACCGAGATCCCGCGCTCGATCAGGGCGAATCGTCGGACCGAGTCGCCCTCGTCCCCGACCGGCGCGGAGCGCGTGGCAAAGTCGAGGGCGCCATCGCTCGTGATTGTCAGCGGCTCCGCGATCTGGTCGACACCCGGCGCGATCGGTGAGCGCAGGCGGTAGCGGGTAAGGCCCCGACGCTCGATCTCTGCGCTCGCGTGATCGGCGAACACCGACCAAACTCCGAGGCTGCCTCCGTGGAGGAGCGCGTCACTGCGCAGGACGATCGCGCAGAGACCCGGCGTCGCCGCCTGCGCCGCGGCGAGCGACGTGAGGTCGCGTGCGGCGTCGGCGAGGGCAGGAGACAGTCCAAGATCCTCGATCCTGCGTGCCTCGCGCGTGATCTCGAGGCTACCGGTACCAACGACGACGAGCGCGGACATGCGCAAGGAACTCGCGAGCCATCCCGTGTGGAAGCCCGAGCTCGCGTGCACGGTGACGCGCTCGCGCAAGACCTCGATCGATGCCGTGACGGCAGCTCCCACCGGACGTGACAGTGATGTGAGCAGCTTGGTCGCGACCTCGGCCAGGTCCGCTGTTTCGAGCCCCTTGTCGAGCAGCGCAACCTTTGCCGGTGCGGCGGGAGGCGTCGAGTGCCACGATGGACCGACCGCGGTCGCGGCGAGATTTACCGCCTGGTCGACGACGTCGATCGCCTCGTCATGCAGTGATGCGAGCTCGACCTTCGCGGTGCCCCGCCCACGCGTGACGTCGTGATGGACGACGACGGTAAACCGCGTCCCGTGATCGAGGCGGCGCAGCGGCCGCGCCTCGTCGGCGACCGCACTCTCTTGACCGCGCTCGACGACGATCCACTCCGAGACCTTGCGTGTGTTCAGTGCACGGATCAGCGCACGGCGGGTGATCACGTTGACCTCCGCCGTGCACGGAGAAATCCACGCGTGCGCACCCACGGTGCACTGATCGAGCTCCACAGCGGTTCGCCAGTCCGCTCGTCACGCGTCGTCACGGTAGCTGTTTCTGCGCCGAGTCCAGCGACGTTCGCGAGCAGGGCCGCGAGCTCTCCGACGAGCTCGACATCGGCGAACACCCGGCCGGTCTCGCTGCCTTCCTTCAGCTCGCGCGCGCGCGCGGCCCCGAGCACGATCCGGTCACTGCTCGGGTCGAACTGGGCATCGAGCTTGCCCTCGAGGAGCCAGCCATCGGTGAAGAGCTGGGAGGTCGCGGCCGTCCCCGCCGCGAGCCGCAGATGCGATGGACCAGGCTCGAGCAGACCGACGTGGCCGGCGCGCCGTCCGCGAGTCAGCCGACTCGCGACCCGTCCGGCCTCGAGCAGCGTGAGCGGCGCCGCCAGCTCGCCCTCATCATCGAACGCGAAGCCGCCGTAGGCACCGGGCGTCGCGGGATCATCGACCAGCGTCAGCATCGGCGGCGCGACCTGAGCCCCTTCGACGATCCGGCGCGTGACCTCGGGCCTTCGCTGGGCGGACGTCGTGAGCAAGCCGCGCACCGCGGCGTCGACGATCATCGCGGTGATCTCGGGTTCGAGCACGACGCTGTACTCGCCGTCGGCGAACGCGCCCGGCGTCATCAGCTGGAGCGCGTTGGCGCTCGCGCGGCTGACCAGCTCGGCCTCGAGCTGCTGAGCCTCGATCGCTCCGGTCCAGCCGCGCTCGACCTCGCTGACGACCGGACGCGTACCGTTCCAGGCTGCTCGCGTCGCGCGCTGGCGGATGCGACGTACGCGTTGCTCGCGATCGTGCTCGCGCGCGATCGACCATACGTTGACGTCATCGATGTCGATCAGCGCGCTTGCATAGACGATCCGGCTCGACCCGGCGCGGTCGCTGCGCATGATCGCGTCGAGTCGGTTTCGCAGCTCCATGTCGCCGATCTTCG
>JACCQV010001013.1 GCA_013813945.1 Deltaproteobacteria bacterium
CCTCAACACCACGCATCACGTCCCGGGCATCGGCCAGATCTACACGCGCTCGGGTTGGGACACGCACGCGACGTGGGTGAACCTGACCGCGGGCCCGTACACGGAGTCTCACGCCCACCAGGACCAGGGCTCGCTGATGATCTACAAGGATGGCTGGCTCGCGTACGACGCGAACATCGACTCGAAGAGTGGCCTGATGCAGGCGACCAACGCGCACGGCCTCGTGCGCGTCGACAGCGCCGGCACTGCGATCAAGCAGATCGCCTCGACCACGTCGCGGGTTCACGCGCTCGCGACCGGCCCGGGCTGGACGTACGCGGCGACCGATCTATTGCCGGCGTACAAGAATCACGCGTCGATCCAGAAGATGCAGCGCGAGATGGTCTACCTCGCGCCGGACGTCGTCGTCGTGTACGACCGCGTGCAGAGCACCGCGGGGACGACGCAGACCTGGCAGCTCGCGACGCCGACGCAGCCCGCGATCAGCGGCGGCACGGCGACGATCTCGAATGCGGGCCACCAGCTGAAGGTCACGCGCCTCGCACCGAGCGCGGGCCCGCTGTCGACGTACAGCTTCGCATCGACCGCCGACTACACCGGTGGCTGGCGCCTCGACGAGACGGTTGCGGGCGGCGACCAGCGCTATCTGCACGTCCTCGCGATCGACAACGCCGCCACGACGATCGCGACCGCCGGGGATCCGATGCACCCCGGGACGACATTGATGCTCTCCAACGGCAAGACCGTGACGGTGACGTTCAATCGCGACACGTTCGGCGGCACCCTGACGATCGACGGCGTGACCACGCAGCTTGTTGCCGGCGTCACACCGCTCGCAGAATAGCGGCACCTCTGTTATTCACGAGGGTGCTTCCTCGTTGTGCTGGTGGTCGGGCTCGGGTGTGGGGGCACCTCCTGGGTCCGGCCACCAGCCACAGCGGGCACGTCGCTCGCACTCCACGGTAGAGTCCGCGCGTGCTGCAGCGGATCGTCGACAGCGGACTCGTACCCGAGCCCATGCTGCGTGCCGGCATTCGCGCCGTCTGCGCGCTGCGGTTGCGCGAGCAGCGCCGCGGCGTCGAGGACGAGCAGGCGCGGCACCAGGCACTCGTCGCCGAGCTGCGCGCGAGCGAGATCGCGGTCGAGATCGCCGCGGCGAACTCCCAGCACTACGAGGTCCCCGCCGAGCTGTTCGAGGCCGTGCTCGGACCACACCTGAAGTATTCGAGCTGCTACTGGCCGCCCGGAGCTCGCGACCTCGGCGCCGCCGAGGCTGCGATGCTCGAGCTGACGGCAGAACGTGCGGAGCTGGCTGACGGGCAGGACGTGCTCGATCTCGGGTGCGGCTGGGGCTCGCTGACGTTGTGGGCCGCGGCGCGGTTTCCGAACAGCCGGTTCACGGCGGTCTCGAACTCACAGGCACAGCGCGCCTTCATCGAGGCGGCGGCCGCCAGGCGTGGGCTCGCGAACGTCCACGTGCGGACCGCCGACGTCCGCACGCTACTGCTGCCTGCGCGCGCGTTCGATCGCGTGGTCTCCGTCGAGATGTTCGAGCACATGCGCAACTACCAGCTGCTGCTGCGCCGGATCGCGGACTGGCTGCGTGCCGACGGGACCCTGTTCGTTCACGTGTTCGCGCACCGGCACCACGCGTATCCGTTCGAGGACGCCGGCACCTCGGACTGGATGGCGCGCGAGTTCTTCACCGGCGGGCTCATGCCGTCCGCGAGCCTGCTCCATCATTTTCAGGATGATCTCGTGGTCACCGACGAGTGGCATCTGTCGGGAACGCACTACGCGCGCACCGCGGAGGCCTGGTACGGCAACCTGATGGCGCGTCGTGCCGACGTCGAGCAGATCCTTTCGACAGCGTATGGCGCCGACGCCGCGCGAAAGTTCCAGCGCTGGCGCGTGTTCTTCCTCGCATGCGCGGAGATGTTCGGGTACCGCGATGGCCGCGAGTGGATCGTCGCGCACTACCGGTTCAGTCCGCGCTGAACCGAGACGCTCGCTCTCAGGCCGGATCGAGCAGGCGATCGTACTGCGTCGCGAGGTCGCTGCGCCGAGCCGCGAGCTCGTCGCGTCGGGCCTGCACGGGGTCGAGCTGCTCCTTGAGCCGAGCCAGTCGGTTCAGCACCGCGGTCCTCGCCTGCGCGATGCGGGTCCCGCGATCACCGGATCCGAACAGTTGCTTGAGCCACGCGTCGACCCAGGGCTGCCGATCCTCGTCAGAGATCGCGTTCGAGAAGGGCGGCCGCGTGTCATCCGGGGCGGCGAGCTGATCGACCGCGCGCTGGAACACCGTGATCTTGGCCTGGGCGTCGCCGACCAGACCCTTCGACGGCGCAGCGCCATCGCGCCCAAGGGCGTCGAGCACCTCGAACAGCTGTGCGGCAGCGGCCGTCCCTGCGGCAACGGCGTCCTCGAGGGGTACGAGCTCGATATCGATGGACTCGATCCGGACACCGAGATCGATCAACGTGGCGCCACCCGGAGT
>JACCQV010001015.1 GCA_013813945.1 Deltaproteobacteria bacterium
GCCACGGAGTCAGCGCCCTCGTCAAGGAGGCGGATGACGTCCGCCGGATCGCGAAGCAGACCGCGCGCGCGGTCGCGGAGCAGGGCGATGCGATCACGAGCCTGGCCGTGACCTCCGCGAAGCAGACCGCCTCGATGCAGGCGCTGGCGGGTGCGACGAGCGAGCAGGCGACGAGCACGGAAGAGATCAGCCATTCGATGCGGCACGTCCGGTCACGCACGCGTGAGATCGCGACGGCACTGGGCGCGCAGGCGAAGTCGGCGACGAGCACGGCGCTCGATGTCGCCGTCGTCGCGCGCGAGATCATCGCGCTGCGGCTCGCGAATGGGGAGCAGTCCGAGCTGGTGGCCGACATCGCACGAGCGAATCCGGAATGAGTGTCACCAGGCGGCATGGGCTCAGCGAGACGGAGCAGACGCGCGCCGAGCACGTCGATCATCTGTTCGCGCTTGGCCGCGCGAGTGTGAACGAGCTGATCTCGTTGATGTCGGATTCGAGCTGGACCGTGCGTCGCGCGGTCGTCGGCGCGCTGTCTGCCCTCGGCGAGGATGCGGTCGCACCGCTATGCCGCTGGTTGTGTGAGGTCCGGACGAGCGAGCACGCGATCGCGGCGGCGGTCGACGCACTCGCCGGTTCGATCTGGGCGGGGACGTCCGCGACGGTGGTGGTGCTCCTCGATGATCGCGACCCGGCAATCGTGGCAGATGCGGCCGCGATCCTCGGCCGTCGCCGCGAGCTCGAGAGTGCGCCCAGGCTCGCGAAGCTCCTCGCCCATCCAGACGACAACGTCGCCGTCGCGGCGATCGAAGGGCTCGGCACGATCGGCGGCACCCTCGCCGTCGACGCGCTGATCGAGGTCGTTCGGAGCAAGAACTTCTTCCGGACGTTCCCGGCGCTCCAGGTGCTCGCGCGCACCACGGACCCACGCGTCGTGACCCCGCTCGCCGAGCTGCTGGAGGATGAGGCCTTTCAGTTCGAGGCCGCGCGAGCGCTGGGCAGGACGGGGTCTCCGCTCGCCGTCGCCCCCCTCGCGACGCTGCTCTCGCGCCCGGGTAGCTCGATCGTGCGGCTCGTCGCGTCGGCGCTCGCCGATCTCGCGATCCGGGCCGAGTGGACCGGCGCTCAGCTCAGTGTCGCTTCGGCGATGCGCGCAATATTCGCGCCGTCGCTCGATCGGTTCATCGCCGCGCTGCCCGGGTCCGATCTCCCCGAGCGGATCGCGACTGCCAAGGTTCTCGGGACGATCGGTGCCGCGACCACGCTGCCCGTGCTCGTCGGTCTGCTCGATGATCCGGCCGCCCGCGGCGTCGCGACCGAGGCGATCCGGCGGATCGGAAGCATGCACAACGACGCGCTGATCGAGGCGCTCGAGGTCGGCTCGGCTTCGACGCGTCTGGCGCTCCTGCCGATCATCGGCGTCTCGAGTGCGGCCACCCAGGTCCGCCGGATGCTCACCGACGAGGATCCCGAGATTCGCGCGCGCGCGTGCGAGGCACTCGAGCGGATCGGCGATACCGAGACGCTACCGGCCCTGTTCCATGCGCTCGGTGATGCCAACCCGCGCGTCGGTCATGCGGCGACCGCGGCGATCCACGCGCTGGGCAGCCGGAGCGTGTCGGGCCTTGCGGTCCGAGCGCTGTCGTCCCCGCAGGGGTCGGTGCGGCGTCACGCACTGCGCATCATCACCTCGCTCGCGTGCCGTGATGCGTTCGAGCAGGTCGTGGTGGCGGTCGACGATCCTGATGCGAAGATCGCGGAGCTCGCCATCGGAGCGCTCGGTGCACTCGACGACCCGCGCGTCGAGCCGATCCTGATCGCGCTCGCTCGCCGGCCGCACTCCACGTTACGCGCCGCGACCATGCGCGCGGCGGCCGTGCGGCGCAGTGACGCCATGACCGAGCTGCTCCGGCGCGGCCTCGGGGACGAGGATGCCTGGGTCCGCTACTACGCGTGTCAGGGGCTCGGCCGGCTCGAGTCGGCGAGCGCGGTCCACGCTCTGATCGAGCGTCTCGCTGATGCGTCGCCGCAGGTCCGGATCTCCGCGATCGAGGCACTGTCCCGGCTCGACAATCCGCAAGCATGGCAGGCGCTTCGCTCTGCCGTTCGCTCTCAGGATCCGGACGAGCAACGAGCTGCACTCGTCGGGATCAGCCAGAGCGGTCAGCCCGAAGCCATCCCGATGCTCCTCGAAGCGTCGACCGCCGAGGATGTTGCGACGTGTTTGATCGCGCTGGCCGGGCTCGCTCGCTCGATGGATGCCCGCGCGATCGCGCAGCTGTCGTTGGCTGCATCCGGATCCAGCGAGCCGATCCGCGACGCCGCACTCTCACTGCTCGTCGAGCGTTCCGACCGATCCGCAGCGGATGTGCTCGTCGACACCGCGCTCGCGACCGATCCGGGTCACCCGGCGCACCTGGCACTCTCGCGCCCGAGTGCGGTCCGGATCGCCGCGATCGCCGCTCACCTCGACAACGCGGACGACCGTAG
>JACCQV010001022.1 GCA_013813945.1 Deltaproteobacteria bacterium
CGTACGCACCGCGTGCCGCGACGGGCGCATCGTTGACGATCGTCACCCGCCACATGTGGCTTGGATGTGCCGTGCGGGCCTGTGGTTACGCGGCATGTTACCGTCGGGCGTGCGCACACGCGTCGTGCTCTTCGCAGGAGTCCTCGCCAGTCGCGCCGCACACGCCGACGACAATCCGCGCGATCTGTTCGGGCTCGGCAAGAAGCCGACGGCCGAGGCGCCGGTGAGCTGCGACGTCCCACACACCTTCGGCTGCGCGACGATCACCGATCCGCTCGACGACGCGTCGCCGTATGGCCTCGCCACCTGGCTTCCGGCGAGCTACCTGCGCCGCTTGCCGACCGCCAACGCGACGCATGACAGCGTCGCCCACTATGCCGCGGGCGCGAGCCGCGACGAGACCGGTCCGTCGTTTGGTGGCGCGACGGGCCTCGAGAACCGATGGACGATCGACGGCGCACCGTCGGACGACATCCGGACCGGCGGCTCGGATACCCAGATCCCATTGACGTTCCTCGACGGGATCACGGTGATGGCGGGCGGCTTCACGGCACGCGATCGCGCGAGCACCGGCGGCCGCATCGACGCGCAGCTGATCCGCGGCGGCACCAAGCATGTCCTCGCGACCGAGGTCTGGGGCGGGATCGCGGGCGAGAGCCGACGCCGTCCGGTCGCGTCGGGCTCGTACTCGGTGCGCAGGCTCGCGAGCGATGCCGGCCCGGATCTCGGCGTCTCGATCGTGGGAAGTGGCCCGCTCGGAGCCGTGCTGCGTGGGCGTGCCTGGTACGCCGCCGGGATCGCGCCGGTCCTGTCGTCGACGGAAGCGACGTGGACTGCGTCGCGGCTCATCGACGGCAACGGCGATGGTTCACCCGACGGCTTGCCGGGTCCGGCCGCGATCGAGCGAATCTCGATCCGGACGAAGAACACGCTCGACTACTTCGTCCCGGTGATGCTGCGTACGGGCTGGGATCGCGGAGCGCATCACGTCGAGCTGACGTTGATCGGCCACGGCAGCCGGGTGACGCGGTTCCTCCAGAACTCGACGCTCCAGGCAGCCGGCGTTGATCGCTCCGAGCTCGTCGCCGACGGCATCGCGACCTGGCGTGGGCGGTGGGCAGCGACGCGTGCCCTCGTGCAGCTCGCGTGGCACCGCAGCGATCGTCACGAGAGCCCGCACGACGACGCAGCGGGCGGACCGCAGCTGCTCTCCGCGTATGTGCCCATGGACCTGCCCGAGGACTCGTACCTCGCCATGCGGTGCCACGACGGGACGTACCCGAACATCGCCCAGTGCGCGGTTCCATTCGGGTACTTCGCGAGCGCTGGTGCAGGCGGTCTGGTCGACAGCGTCGGAGATCGGCCGACGGCGACCGCAGAGATCGCGCACCGCCGAGGCGCGCACGTGGTGCGGACCGGAGCGACGCTCGAGGATTCGCGCCTCATCGTGTCGTCGCAGCTGTCGGGCGGCGAGCAGTATCGCAGTCTGTTTCCCGGTCACCTCGATCGGCTGCGCTACTACTCCGGCGACTGCGAGGAGATCGCCGGCGCACCGTGCGACTACGTCACCGAGTCGCAGCTGCGCTATCGCACTCGCTACGCCGCCGCGTATGTCGAGGAGACCTTCACGCCCGGTGATCGGATCCGCGTCGATGGTGGCCTCCGCTGGGAGCTGATGTGGGTGGGCACGCGCCTTCACTTCTCGAACCAGCTCGCGCCGCGCCTCGGCGCTGCGTGGGACATCCTCGGCGACGGCAGGTCGCGCGTCTGGACCAGCATGGGCCGCAGCTTCCCGATGTTACCGGCCGGGCTCGGCCCCACGGTGATCCGCCGCGATGCCACCGTTCACGACGCATCGAATCCTGTTGGCGAATCGCGAACGACCGACGCCGGTGCGGCATTTCGGGTCGCTCAGGGAATCGAGCCGATGGCGCAGGACGAGGTGACCGCCGGGGTCGAGCTCGGGCTCGCGAAGACGTTTCGGGTGATCGAGTGGGTGCAGGGCCGGTGGTTGCGCCGCGGGCTCGAGACCACACCCGACGGCTTCGATAATCCGGGCCGGACGACGGAGCTGTTGCCGGCACGTCGCGCGTCGGAGCAGCTCGCTCTCGAGATCGCGACCGCGCCGACCGCCAAGCTCACCCTCCGGGCCGGGTACCTTGCGGGTCGGACGGTCGGCAACTTCCCTGGGCCCTATGACCCTCGCCAGGGCGTGATCCTCTACAACGGCGCCGACTTCAACGGTCCGACCGTCTCGGCGAACGAGCTCGGCAAGCTGCCGACAGACGTCGGTCACCGCGTGTTTGTCGAGGCAGATCGGCGCGGAACAGTCTTCGGCATCTCGTTCGACGTCGCGACGCGCCTGACGCTGGCGAGCGGGCGACCTCGCAACGCGGTGGCTGACACCGAGCTCGGGGTCCTTCATCTCATCCCGCGCGGCAGCGCCGGCCGCGGACCCATGATCGCCCAGGCGAACCTGCGTCTGGCGGCGCACTGGCGGGGCTTCGACCTGATCCTGGACGTGTTCAACGCCTTCGACCGCGGCGGACCGACGGTCGTCGACGAGGTCTACGGCGAGCTGCTCCTGCGACCGATCGAGGGTGGCTCGTACCAGGACCTCGTGTTCCTCAAGGACACCAACGGCGCCCCGGCCGAGCGCCGCACCGCGTACGGCCTGCCGGTCGTATTCCAGGGCCCGATCTCCGCGTCAGTCGGAGTCCGCCGCGAGTTCTGATCCGAACATTTCGACCACTCCCGGATCGGAACCCGGCGAATCCGTTCTGCGTTTTGGCTGGCGTGAGGTGGATCGCGTGTATGATTTTTTCTCAATCGAACGCGATCGGGGTCGCATTCGGATGAGGGAGCCATGGCCGACCTGTCTCAGTTCAAGGATGCCGCTGCCGCCGTCAAGCACTCACCGCACGCGGTGAGCGCATGGGAAGAGGTCGAAGCCCTGGCGGCTGACCTCGACAAGCCCGACGAGATCGTCGCGCTGTACAACGAAACGCTCGGAACGTCCGTCGAGCCACAGGTCGCCGAGATGATCGGCGAACGCGCAGGAGGTTTCTGCGACGAGTGGTTCGGCGACGATCCATCGGTGCTCGAGAAGATCCTCGTGCGCGTGACGCGACTCGCCCCATCGTCGGATACAGCGCTGCAGCGACTGAGCGTGATCTACACCGTCGCAGAACGCTGGGCCGATGCGCTCGGGCTCTACGATCGCGCGGTCGAATCGACGAAGGATCAGGCACGCCGCATCCGCTTGCTCCGCGAAGCGGCGCAGCTCGCGAAGGACGTAGCCAATCAGCCGGACAAGGCGATCGGCTACTACCAGCTGCTTCTGCCGCTGACGCCCGACGATGCGCAGATCAGCCAGGGCCTCGAGCGTTTGCTCGAGCGTCACGAGCGATGGCCCGATCTGATCGAATTGTGGGAGAGCCGGCTCGACGGTCAGCCGAAGAAGGAGCGCGAGCGCAACCGGGCTCGGATCGCGTCCGTGTGGCTCGAGAGCCTGAGCGATCCGCAGCGGGCACTTGCAGCGACCAAGCCGTTGCTGGCCGAGGCAGAGGACGACAAGGAGAGCACGCAGCTCCTCGAGCGCATCATCGATTCCGGCAACGCGACCAAGCAGGTCCGCGACGCCGCACTCGATCTGCTCCGCTCGCACTATGATCAGACCTCGCGCCCTCGCGAAGTCATCCGCATCCTCGAGCGCGTGATCGCGATCGATCCCGGCGGCTCGGGCTCGCTTCACGAAGAGGCCGGCAGCAGGCTCGCCGATCTCGAAGATCTACCGACCGCGATGGACCACTACGCCGCGCTGCTCGCGATGCAGCCGTCGTCGACGGCGACCGAGGAGAAATTGCGCCAGCTCGCCGAACGCGGTGGTCATCATGACCGCTACGCGGAAGGCGTCGCGCATGCGGCTCGTGCATCCAGCGACCCCACCCGCCGCGTCGAGCTCCTCGGAGAATCCGCTCGCACCAAGCTCGAGCGTCTGAAGGATGTCGAGGCAGCGATCCAGCTGCTCGTCGAGGCATCCGCGATCAACGGCGCGGCCGAGACCGAGCAGCTGTCGATCGCGCGCCGGCTCGGCGCCCTCTACTCCGACACGAATCGCCCGCGCGAGCGGCTCACGGTCCTCGAGCGCCAGGCTCACCTCGAGGCAAACGAGACCGCCCGGAGCTCGATCCTGAGCGAGGCCGCGAAGCTCGCCGAGTCGCTCGGTGATACCGAACGCGCACTTTCGTTGTGGGAGCGCCGGATCGACAGCGATCCGAGCGACCTCTCCGGTCTCGACGCACGCATCGGAATCCTCGAGACGCAGCAGCGCTGGGACGATCTCGTCGCCGCACTCGAGAGCCGCGCGGACAAGGCGTCGTCGCCGCTGCAGAAGCGCGCCGACCTCGTGCGCGTCGCGTTGATCCATCACCTCCAGCGCAACGAGCTCAACGCCGCGATCGGAGCGTGGCAGCGGGTCGTCGCCGATCACCAGGACGACGAGGAAGGGATCAGCGCGCTCGCTGATCTGCTCGCAGAGACGGGACGATGGGCCGAGATGGCCGATCTGCTCGAGAGCTCGTCGGGCCGCGCGACCGTGCGCACCGTTGCTCGCCTGATCCGCCTCGGCGGTGCTTTGCGCGACCACCTCGACGCACCGGCACGCGCCCTGAACGCGTACCGCAACGCGATCGCGATCGATCCCGCGAGCAAGGAGGCTCGCGCCGGCCTGACCGCGCTGCTCGAGGTCGCCGCGACCCGGCTCGCGGCAGCGGATGCGCTCGCGCAGGCGATGCGAATCAACGGAGATCTCGGCGGCGTCCTCGATCTGCTCCCTGCCCGGCTCGCCGAGGCGAAGGACGATCGCACGAAGCTCGCCCTCTTGCGCGAGGCAGCCCAGCTCCGCCTCGAGCACAAGCATGACGCCGCGGGAGCCCTCGCAGATCTCGCGAAGGCGTTCCCGTTGTCGCCACGCGATCAGCTGATCGAGAACCAGCTCGCCTCGCTCGCGAAATCGACGGGGGATTACCTGACCGCAGCCTTCTCGTACCGCGAGGCGATCGACGCGCTCGGCGACGATGCACGCGAGGCCGCACGCCTGCGGCTCACGTATGCAGACCTCGTTGCCGAGCACCTCGACGATTCACCCGGTGCAGCCGATTCGTACGCGCAGGTCGCGGGTGTCGAGCCTGGCAACCGTCGCGCGGTGCACGCCTTCGCAAGCCTCGGCACGGTGCTCGGGCGCTGGGACGAGGCCGCATCGATCGTCATCCGCCATTGCGGCATCCGCGAGGCGTTCGATGACGAGCTACTGTCGATCCTCGAGGTCGCCGGCGCAAAGGCACAGGCTCACGACGCCGTCAGCAAGGCACTGACCGCGGCACTCGAGCAGCACAAGCTGCCGACTGCCGTCGGTGCGCAGTTCTTCTATCGGCTCGCCGTTCTCGACCGCGATCACCGCGGCGACAAGGCCGGAGCGACCCAGGCGCTGCGCAAGGCTCTCGAGCTCGGTGGCGAACGCGCCCCGTGGCTCGGCGAGCTCGTCGCTCTCGAACGCGATCAGGGCGTCACGCCGACGTTGCTCGAATCGCTGCGTCGCCTCGCCGACGCGGACGGCCGCGACCTCGATTCGCTCGTCGGTGCCGCCGATATCGCGACCAAGCTCGGTGACCGCGAGCAAGCACTCGCCATTCTGTCAGCCGTCCTCGGCCGCGCGACCGCCGCGTGGCGTGGCACCGCCGCGATTCGCTCCGCGCGCTCCGTCGACGCGGTGGCGAAGTGGGCGATCGACGCCCTCGTCGATCTGTATCGCACCGGTGGTCGTGCGCGTGCTGCCGTCGACACGCTCGTCGAAGCGGCCCGCTTGCCGTTCGATCAGAACACCCGTCGTGACATGCGGCTGCGCGCGGCACAGCTCGCGACCGTCGAGCTCAGTGACAACGCCGCCGCGATCGACATGTACCGCAGCGTGCTCGCGTCATCGCCGAACGATCTCGAGGTCATCGAGCGACTCGCGCACCTGCTCGGGCTCGAGGACCGCGTTCCCGAGCTGCTGACGCTGCGGCAGATCCAGCTCGGCCTCGAGACGGATCCAGACAAGAAGCTGATCCTGCGGCTCGAGCTCGCGAAGCTCGTGGGCATCGTCGAGGAGCGCGGTGGTCGGCTCGATGCACTCAAGGCGAACCTCGAAGAGCGTCCCGGCCACGAGGCGTCGATCGACGCCGTCGCCGAGCTGCTGTCGAGCAAGGGCCAGCATCGCGCACTCACCGACCTGCTCGAAGGCCAGGCGCAGCGGCTCGAGGCGGCGGGCGAGACGCCGCGTGCCGCGAAGCTCTGGGCGCGCTACGCGCACGTCGCAGAGACCGATACCAAGGAAGTCGAGCGCGCGATCAGCGGTCACCGCCGGGTCGTCGCCCTCGCACCCACCAGCGACTCGCTGCGTGCCCTCGCCCGCTTGAACCTCGAGCGCAGCCAGCCCGGTCAGGCCGTGCCCTGGCTCGAGAGCTTGCTCGGGACCGTGCCGCAGGCCGAGCGCTTGCTCGTTGTCAGCCAGCTCGCCAAGGCGCACCTGTCCGCGAACCAGACCGATCGGGCGATCGCGGCGATCGAGGTCAACCTCGACGACAAGGAACAGGCGATCGAGCTGCGAACGCTGCTCGCTGACCTGTACCGCAAGGCCGACGCGTGGGAGCCGCTCGCGCGCCACCTCACGCGCTCGCTGCCGTTGCTCAAGGATGAAAAGCTCGCTCGCGAGTTCGCCCGCGAAGCGTCGACGATCTACCTCACGCGCCTCGGCTCACCGGCCAAGGCAATCCCTGCGCTCGAGACCGCACTCGAGCTCGATCCTACCGACAAGGACCTGCGCACCGCGCTCGCGATCGGCCAGCGCGTCGCCGGCAAGCTCGTCGAGGCGCGCACTGCCCTGACGGAGCTGATCACCGACTTCGGACGCCGTCGGTCCCCGGAGCGCGCCGTGCTGCACGTCGAGCTCGCGCGCGTCGCGCAGGCCGAAGGCAAGCTCGACGAGGCGATGTCCGAGATGGAGTCGGCGTCGAAGATGGACGGTTCGAACGCCGCGATTCAGAAGGAGCTCGCCGAGATGGCGCGCACCGCCGGTCAGCTCGACAAGGCCGAGCGCACGTATCGCGCGCTGCTGCTCGTCGTTCGCCGCACGCCGGCAGGAGACGACGAGAGCGCGGTCGGCGCGAGCGAGGTGCTGTTCGAGCTCCACAAGCTCGCCGCCTCGCGCGGTGAGGAAGCGCAGGCCAAGGAGCTTCTCGAGTCGGCGATGGAGACCGCTGTCGAGTCCGATGCCGAAGTGCGTCGGTTGCGCCGCAGCCTGCTCGCACACGATGAAGGCGAGCTCCTGCTCACGGTCCTCGAGAAGCGGCTCGGTACCAACCCGGAGTTGCAGTCGCAAGCACGCCTGCTCGCCGATATGGCCGAAGGCCTCGCGCAGCTCGACCGCGGATCCGAGGCACTCGATGCGCTCGTCCGCGCGTTCAACGCCGTCCCGACCCGCGTCGATCTTCACGACCGCGCACGCGCGCTCGCGAAGCAGCTTGGCCAGACCCCGCGGTTTGTCGAAGCGGTCGATGCCGTCGTCGACCGGCTCCGCCGCAAGGACGATCCGCCGCTGATCGCAAACCTTCTGATGCGCGCGGGTGAAGCGCTGGAGCAGGATGCGAACGATCTGCGCGGTGCCGCGAATCTCTACCGCCGGGTCGAGATCCTCGGCGAGCGCCTCGCGGAGGCGTTCTATGCGCAGGCTCGCGTCGCTGCCTCGCTCGGTGATACCGCGGAGCAGGCGCGCACCCTCGACAAGATGTTCGAGCTCGCGGGCACCGATTCCGAGCCGACACCGGCGCAGGTCGACGCGCTGTACCGACTCTCCGAGATCTTCCTCGGCAGCGAGGCACGTCGCAGGCAGGGCTTCGAGCTCCTCGAGCGCGCGTTCGCTGCGGAGCCACGCTGGGCTCAGGCGGGTCGCCTCCTCAAGACGGCCGCTTCGAACGATCCGAACGAAGAGAAGATCATGACGATGTACGAGCGCGTCGCCCGCAATGGCGGTGACGGCGAGCTCCTGCTCGACTTCCTCGAGCGCCGCGCCGGTCTGCCGTCGGCCAGTCCCGAGCAGATCCGGGAAGCCGTCGACCTCGCCGTCGAGTCGGGCCACGATCAGCGCGCCGAAGCGCTGCTCGTGCGTGCCGTCGCAGCGGCGCGTGACACCGCGGATGGCCTCGCCTCGGCTCCGTGGGCCGTGCTCGCGCTCGCCGAGCGCCGGCTCGCCGCGGGTGACCTCACCCAGGCGCGCGATCTCGCGTACGAGGTCGCTCCGATCGCCGAAGCAGATCAGGTCGACGGGCTCGCCATGCGAATCGCGACGCGCGCGCTCGCTCATCGCCGGGTCGACCTCGCCGCCGATGTCTACGAGTTCCTTCGCGAGCGCAATCCCGCCGACCGCGCCGTGTGGCAGCCGCTTCTCACGATCTATCGCGAGCTCGGTGACGGAGATCGCCTCGGTAGCGTGATCTCCTCGACGCTTCCTGCCCTCATCACCCCCGCAGAACGCAATGCGCTGCGCCTCGAGCACGCGAAGTTCCTGATCGAGAACCTCAAGCGCTATCACGACGCACTCGATGTTCTTCGTGATTCGCTTGCCGACGATGCTGACAATCTCGATGCGGCCGAGCTCTACGAGGCAACGCTTCGTACCCTCGGCGACGAGGACGGAATCGCCGAGTTCCTGTGGTCGCGGTTCGAGGACGCGCAGCGCCGTGGTCATCGCGACTCGACCGTCGACGTCGCGCTTCGCCTCGGCGAGCTGCTCGAGAAGAACGGCTCGCCCGACGCCATCCGCGTCTATCGCGCCGCGCTGATCATCGCGCCCGATGATCGCGAGATCCTGCGCCGCGTCGTCGGTCAGCTCGCCGAGAGCGACAACCCGCGCGAGGGCGCGGTGCTGATGGAGCGGCTGCTCGCCGTCGAGACCCCGGAGCGCGCACCCGAGCTCGCCGGCCGCCTCGCGACGATGTGGGAGGCCGCGGGCGACATGAAGGGCGTGCAGCGCACGCTCGAGCTCGCGCACGGCTCGGCTCCTGACGATCAGGCGATCCAGAGTCGCCTCGAGAAGTGGTACCGCGACAACGAGCTGTGGTCGGAGCTCGCCGAGCTCATGACCAAGGACGCCGAGCGCCTACCGGACGACGCCGCAGTCCAGCGCCTCCGCGAGGCGGCGAGCACGTACTCCGGCCTGCTCGGTCAGCCGCTCAAGGCGGCCGAGGTCCTGCGCAAAGCGCGTGCGCGCGCACCGCACGTCGTCGAGCTCGTCACGGATCACGCGGCAGCACTCGCTGCTGCGGGAGAGCTCGACGCAGCTCAGCGCGCGATCGGCGAGGCCCTGGCGACGGTTCAGGGTACCGGGCGCACATCTCTGCTGATGCTGCGTTCATCGTTCCGCCAGCAGCTCGGCGACGACGCTTCCGCGGTCACGGATCTGACCGACGCCTACGAGCTGGACAAAGAGCTGGCGAGGGAGCCCCTCGTCAATGGTCTCGAGCGACTCCGCGGCCGCGCGGAGCGCGATGGCGACCTGCCGACCGAGCGCACCGCCACGCTCAAGCTCGCGCAGCTCCTGAACGCACACGGCGAGATCGAACGCGGCCGCGCGTTCCTCGTCGGCTGGATCGAGCGCGATCCGCGCGATGCAGAGCCCCTCTACATACTCTGCGATCTCGATGAGTCGATCTCGCACTGGGATGGCGTCAGCGCCGCCGCGACTCGCCTCGCCTACGTCACGGAAGGTGAAGCGCAGGTCGAGGCTGCGATGCGTGCCGCGAATGCATCGACGCAGGCGGGCCGTCCCGCAGACGCCGTGCCGGTTCTCGAGGTCGTGCACCAGGCACAGCCCGGTGTCGAGATCCTGCGCGACAAGCTCCGCGAGATGTACGAGGCCGCTGGCGAGTTTCGCCTGCTCGCGGGTGTGCTGATCGCAGACGCCGATCACGGCAGCGATCCGACCTCGCGATACACCAACTATCGGCGTGCCGCGGAGCTCCTGCTCTATCAGCTCGGCGATGCGCCCGGCGCCCAGGTGCCTGCGGCCAAGGCGCTGGAGCTTCAGCCGGATGATCACACCGCACTGATGCTCAACGTCGACGTCCTCATCACCTCGAACCAGCTCGAGGACGCCGGCCGCACGCTCGAGGCGGCGATCCAGGCACAGAAGAAGCGCACGCCCGAGCTCGCGGTGCTGCAGCAACGCATGGGTCGCGTGTCGTCGATGCTCGGCGACAAGGACGGCCAGCTGAACTGGCTCAAGAAGGCGTTCGACGTCGACCGCAAGAACGCCGAGGTCGCGGCCGAGCTCGCCCAGCTCGCGACCGAGATCGGCGACTACGAGCTCGCGCTCAAGCCGCTTCGCGCGATCACCCTGATGGACAACCCGTCACCGGTGACCCGACCGATGGCCCTTCTCTGGGAGGCGAAGATCGAGCACGCGCGTGGCAATCGTGCGAAGGCCGAGCTGTGGGCCAAGAAGGCCCTCCGCGAGGACCCCGCGTTCGCCGATGCGCAGCAGTTCCTCGACGAGCTCGGCGGCGCCTGACAAAAACAAAACGGCGCACTGGTTTCCAGTGCGCCGTTTTTCAGCTGATGAAATCGTAACCTGCGCAGAGATTTTCTTCTGCGAGGCTCGCAGCGGACTCTGCGGCATCCGCAGGCGATCCGCAGCGTGTAATCTGCGCGCCATGGCCGATGCGGTTCACTACGAAGTCGACGGAGACGTCGGTGTCATCACCCTCGACCGGCCGGACAACCGCAACAGCATGACGCCCGAGCTGCTCGATGCGTTCACCGTCGCGAGCGCTGCGGCGCGTGGCGATGAGCGGATCCGGTGCCTCGTCGTGACCGGCCGGGGCGAGTGTTTCTCGTCGGGCGCAGACTTCAAGTCGACCTTGCAACGCGAGGGAGACCACCGCCCGCCGCAGGAACGCTCGTTCGCGATGTACGAGCCGTTCTTGTCGTTGCTCGAGATCACGGTGCCGGTGATCGCTGCGCTCAACGGTCACGCCGTTGGCGGAGGGTTCGGGCTCGCGCTCGTCTGCGATCTCCGGATCGGTGCGATCGGCGCGAAGTATGGCGCGAACTTCGTCAAGCTCGGGCTCGCGCCCGGAATGGGGATCAGTTATCTGCTGCCGCGCTTGATCGGGATGGCGCGCGCATCGGAGCTGCTGTTGACCGGGCGGCTCGTCGACGGCGTCGAGGCCGAGCGTCTCGGGATTCTCAATCGTGCGCTGCCCGCGACGGAGGTGCTCGCCGAGGCGATGGCACTCGCGCGAACGATCGCCGCGAACGGGCCATTTGCCGTGCGCGAGACCAAACGCGCGATCAGGCGCGGACTGGGGCTCGATCCGCGAGAGGCAGCACGCATCGAGGCGTATGCGCAGGCTGACTCGATCGCCATGGACGACTCGCGCGAAGGAATCGCCGCGCTGCTCGCCAAGCGGGCGCCGGTGTTCACGGGGCAGTAGGCGCGACCAGCGTGGACGGTGGAACCGTCTTGTCGGGCGCGCACGCCACCAGGGCGGTCGGATCGGCGCCACGCGCGGCAAACACGATCGGGCCCCACGGCGTGTCGATCGTGAGCGTCCACCAGCCGCGCCCCGTGTCGACGAGGTCGACGTCCTGATCGCCGACGAGGTATCCGATCGGGTCGCCCTCGACGCTTGCGTGCAGACACGTGCCGCTCGCGACCTGCGTGTTCGGTATCATCTTCGCGGGTGCGAGCGCCGGATCCACGACCTTGCGGTGGACGCGGCCCGGCGGTGCTCGCTTCGAGTGAAAGCCCCTGATCACGAGGTCGCGATCGGCATACGCGACCTCACTCCATGCATCATCGACCACGCGCGTCACCTCGACGGAGTAGCCGCGGTCGACGATCGCGAGCTGGCGGCTGCCCCACCGTGGCTCGAAGTAGATCACCGCGCCGCGGGTGACCAGCTGCGTGGACGGCCCTCTCGGTGACCAGCCGCCTCGCTCGCGCGCGGGCGCTACCTCGCCGAGTGCAGCGTCGGGCACCCACCCCTCGACCTCGAACACGCCCGAGTAACGAACCTTGGTCCACGCGTCCTTGTGCGCGAGGCGGCGCACGGCAGCTCCGGCGCGAACCGTCGCGTGGTTCTCGGAGGGCATACCGTGATCCCCGGGTCGCGGCGCGATCCGATGTTCGCGGACCATCATCGCGAACAGCTGTGCTCGCTCGCTCCACGCGAGAAACCGCGCATTCGGCAACCGAACTGCGACGCGCACGCGGCTGCCTTGCTCCGCGACGATCGTGACCGGGAGCGGGAGCGCCGGACCCGGATTGTCGATCGGTGTGGTGTGGAGCTCGAGCTGGACGGCGCCAGGTTGCAGGAGCGCCGTCGCCTCCCCGTCGGCAGGTGCGAGAGCGAACATCGGATCGATCGATCTGCGCTCCGGGGAGCTCGCGCGCGCCGTCGGGTCGACGCGCGCGGCCGGTGCGGGCGGTGGTGCCTGAGCGGGCGGCACAGTCGATCCGCACCCCGCCAGAATCAGAATCACGAGCGAGCGCACGACCCCAAGTATCCACGATCGGGGACGACGTCAGGTTCTGCCGGGTGCGTACGGCGTCGGCCGGTTATCCACCCGTCCGCGTAGCGGCCTACGCAGCCAGCCGTGTTCTGCCATTCTCCGCGGCGTGATTTCGGCCGCTTACGACGCAGTGCGTCTCGCCCGGCTCTTGCAACCTTCTCAAGCACATGGAAATCGGCGTCATCACGAACCCGAATAGCCGTAAGAACCGCAACCGTCCCGACCGGGCGGAGCGGCTCCAGCGGATCGTCGGAGGTATGGGCGAGGTCCATGAGACTGCCTCGATCGCGGCGATCAAGCCGGTGCTCCGGGACTTCCTCCGCAAGCGCGCCCGCTACTGGGTCGCCGATGGCGGCGACGGCGCCCTCCACTGGATGCTCCGCATGGGCATGGAGGTCCTCCAGGAGGACGAGTTCGTGGGCCAGTCGTTCTCGCTCCCGGTCACCCTGCCGACCAAGGGCGGCACGATCGACTTCGTCGCGAACAACGTCGGGATCACGGGCGACGCGGAGGGCATTCTCGGGATGCTCCGCCGCTCGGTCGAGCACGGCGCGATGATCGAGGAGACGGATGTCGACTCGATGGTGATCGACGGCATCCAGATCGTGGACGGCGTCGAAGTACCGTTCCGCACCTACGGCTTCGCTTCGGCGGCCGGTGGTGTCGGGCAGCGGTTCTACGCGAAGTACTACGAGCACGACGATCCGAACCCGCGCACGATCGTGAAGATCGTCGCGAACACGGTCGGCTCCGCGCCGATCGCCCTGACTCCTCTCTCGAAGCTCCCGCTCGGCTCATGGCGCACCTACGCCAAGGAGATGTTCGAGCCGACCGCGTGCAAGGTCACCCTCGACGGCATGCGTCTGCCAGGCGATCAGTTCACCGGTGTCCACGTCGCGTCGATGTCGATCAACCTCGGCAACGTGCTCCGGTTCTTCGGCAAGGCCGATCAGCCTGGCCTGATGAACGCGATCGTCGGCACGCCCAGCCCGTGGCAGATCATCAAGAACATCCCCCGCATGGCGCGTGGCGAAGAGATGGTCGGCCGCAACATTCTCGACCGCCCCTGCCGCGAGATGCTGATCGAGGCGACCGGCGACGAGCTGCTCGCGCCGATCATCGACGGCGAGTTCTATCGCAACGTGAAGCGTCTCGAGTACCGCGTCGGTCCGCGCGTGCGGATCCCGAAGGTCGTCGCCCCCAAGGCGGCCTGATCCGTCGACAACTCCGAGGCGACTACTTGCACGAGACGGTCGCGGGAGCTGCCCCGACCGCGGTGCACTTCGTCGGCTTCTTGCAGCGCGCTGTCTGACAGGCGGCGTTCTCCGTCTTGAAGCACTTCGCCCCGACGATGAAGAAGCACGCATCGCGGTCGCCCTTGTAGCGCCACTTTCCCCAGTGCTTCGTGCTGGCGCCCTCGTCTTCGCTGGCGCGCGCCTCGAGCTGCTGCTTCTCCCGGGCCGTCGTCGGCTCGTCGGACTTCGGATCGGCCCCACACCCCGCCGCGAGGTACGCGAGCACGACCAGGCATAGCGATCGCGACATCCGCTCGGATCATGCCATAGTCGAAGGCGTGTCCGAAGACGACCGGGCCGTGATGGAGCGGTTGGCGGCCCTCGAGCTCGAGGTCAAAGCCGACGCGGATTCCCAGCGTGCGCGCAAAGAGGCTGCGCAGGCGAAGGTTCGCGAGCAGCGCGCCGCCCAGGAAGCGGAGCGGGCGGAGCTCCGGGCTCGTCAGACGGCGAGCGTCTCCAAGAAACAGCGGCCGACATCCAACCACGATGACGCCGATCACGGGAGTGACCTCGGCGGTGCGCTCGAGCTCGCGACCAAGGCATCCCGCGTCAGGAACGAGCTGACGAAGACGCCCAAGCAAGGCGACAAGTCGTGGGTCAAATCCGGTGTGGCCTCGATGCTGCTCGGCCCCGTCGGCTGGCTGTACGCCGGGTCCTTGCGCGAAGCGGTGCCGGCGACGGCTGCGTGGCTCGCGTTCGCAGCGCTCGCGAGCAAGATGATCCCGATGTTCCTGTTGTTTCCCGTGCTGCTCGTCGCGCTGCCGTTGTCGGGAATCGCAGGGTTGCTCTACGCCGTGCAGTACAACCGGACGGGAACGCGACAGCGGCTGTTCGGCGACAAGGGCAAGAAGAAGCAGCTCAAGAGTGGGTAACTGTGGGTCGCCTAACGGCACTCTCACCGGCCAGTAAGGCCTGCCTACGTTTCCTCGAACGGCTCCGTCGATACGATGAAGACAGTGAACCACGCACTCCTCGCCGCCGTGATCGCAACGGTCGTCGTCATCCCTCAGGTGGCAGCGGCCGACAAGCTCAAGGTCGCGGTCATCCCTGGCATTGCCGTCAACCTCGATGCGGCGCGGGTCGATGCGCTGAGCCAGGACCTCGCGGATGCGCTCCAGGTCGAGCTCGACATCGAGGCGATCGGTGGTCTCGAGGTTCGCCGCGCCCTTCCCGCCGAGGGCATCCCGCCCGATTGCGTCGCGACGCCAGCCTGCGCGACGGACGTGGCCAAGCGGGTCGGCGCGTCCCAGCTGTTGTTCGTCGTGATGGTCGACACCGGTACCGGCGGATCGATCCAGGTCGACACGACGTGGGTCGAGCCGAGCACCGGCAAGAGCGCGTCGCGTGCCGCGATCGATCTCGCATCGCTCGCTGACGCGAAGGCCCGCTTCATCACGGCGGCGCCGTCTCTGCTGCCCGACGCGCCCGTTCGCGCCAAGCCGAAGACCGGCGGGTTCGGCGGCATGATGGCACCTGCGGTCCCACGGCACGTCTCGACCCCTGCCAAGGTCACCGGCGTGCTGGCCGTGGTGGGCATCGGGCTCGGGATCGGGTTCGGCCTCAAGGCGCGCTCCGGCTACAAGTCCTGCGACGAAGATCGCCTCGCATGCTCCGACGGTGATCGCGATTCGATCCGCACCTCGGGGCTGATCGCAGACGCGAGCTTCCTCGTTGGCGTCGGCGCAGCGATCGCCACGACCGTCCTCTACGTGACGTCCGGCAAGGAGGCCCACCTCGTCGTCGAGCCTTCGCCTCAGGGCGCGGCGGTGGCGGTCATCGGGAGATTCTGATGTCGACCGAGATCGCGCCGCTTTCCCCGGCTGACGACGATCCCCGAGAGAAGCTGATCGGCACGGTCCTCGCGAGCCGCTACCGGATCGAGATGCGACTCGGCGAGGGCGCGATGGGCACGGTCTACAAGGCCACGCACGTCAAGGTGGGGCGCGCGTTCGCGGTCAAGGTGCTGCATTCCAAGCTGCTCGAGGACCTGAAGGTCGCGCAGCGGTTCGAGCGCGAGGCCGAGCTCGCAGGTCGTCTGCGTCATGCAAACGTCATCGGCGTCGTCGATGTCGGTGAGACCCCGGACGGCCTGCGCTACATGGTCATGGACTTCGCCGAGGGCGAGGACCTCGCGGAGGTTCTGTCAGAGGCGCCGATGCCCGCTGCGCGGATCATCAACCTGACGCGCCAGCTGCTCGAGGGCCTGTATCACGCGCACGAGCAGGGTCTGATTCACCGCGACTTCAAGCCAGAGAACGTCATCATCGAGAAGGACATGCACGGGATCGAAGTTCCGCGCATCGTCGACTTCGGGATCGCGATTCTTCGCGAGGGCGGCGACTCACCGTCCTCCGAGGGACGGTTGACCACCAACGGCCTCGTCCTTGGCACGCCGCACTACATGGCTCCCGAACAGGCGGTCGCCGATCCGATCGATCACCGGATCGATCTGTTCGCGCTCGGCATCGTCGTCTACGAGATGCTGTGCGGCAAGCTGCCGTTCGACGGCACCGGTGCCGAGGTCGCGCGCGCGAACCTGCTGCTCGATCCACCGGCGATCGCGCACCGCGTGCCGCACCTCGAGGTCGACCCACTGCTCGAGGCCTTCGCGCGCCAGATGATGGCAAAGCGACGCGAACAGCGGCCGCCGACCGCGAAGGCCGCACGCGTGATTCTCGATCTGATCGAAAAGGATCGTCCTGCCGCTGCGGCGGCGCTCGGAGTATCCGTTGGAGTCGGCACGCGTGCGCAGCAGCCCACCGAGGATCTACCTGCACAGCCGCGCCACACACATGAGGATTCGTCGTCGGACCAGTTCGACGCGCAACCCGATCCTCGGCTCCCACCGCCCGTTGCGGCCGCGGGACCACCTGCTGGCCTGGCGACGGAGCGCGCGATCACGACGTCGAAGGCACAGCCGCTCGATTTCGAGGACGAGCTGCCGCGATCGTCCACGCGCACGTGGGTGTTCGCCGGAATCGGCCTGGTCGTCGCCGGTGGGCTCGCCGCCTTCCTGCTCGGCCGCGGTGGGGATGACAGCCCGGCATCCAGGGCCGATGACACGAAGGTCGCGACGACGCCGACCGCGCCGGACCCGCCAACGGTCACCCCGATCACACCGGACAACATCGTCGACAAGGTGCCGGTCGTGGCCGTGGTCCCGGACAAACCGACACCGGACAAGCCGACCCCCGACAAGCCAGCGCTGACGAAGCCGACACCGGACAAGCTGATGGCGGACAAGAATGG
>JACCQV010001032.1 GCA_013813945.1 Deltaproteobacteria bacterium
CGCGTGGACGGCGTGCTCCACGAGGTCCAGCGGATCCCGAAGCGGATGATGCCAGGAGTCCTCACTCGCCTGAAGGTTCTCGCGAAGCTCGACATCGCAGAGCGCCGCAAGCCGCAGGACGGCCGCATTTCTCTGAACGCCGCCGCCGCCGGACGCACACTCGACGTTCGTGTTGCGACGCTCCCCACAGTCGAAGGCGAGACGATCGTCATGCGTCTTCTCGACAAGTCGAACTTGCAGCTCGACATGACGAAGCTCGGGTTCGACGTCAAGCCGCTCGAGGACTTCAAGTACGCGATCAAGAAGCCGTACGGCATGGTGCTCGTCACGGGCCCGACCGGATCCGGCAAGACGACGACCTTGTACTCGGCGCTGTCCGAGCTCAACACGATCGATCGCAACATTTCCACCGCCGAGGATCCCGTCGAGTTCAACTTGCACGGCATCAACCAGGTGCAGATGCACGAGGACATCGGCCTGAACTTCGCGACCGCCCTGCGCGCGTTCTTGCGGCAGGACCCGAACATCATCATGGTCGGCGAGATTCGCGACTTCGAGACTGCCGAGATCGGGGTCAAGGCCGCGCTCACGGGCCACCTCGTGCTGTCGACGCTCCACACCAACGACGCGCCGTCGACGGTGTCGCGCCTCCTCAACATGGGCATCGAGCCGTTCCTCGTGACGGCCTCCGTCAACCTGGTGCTGGCGCAGCGGCTCTCGCGCCGGATCTGCGTGGATTGCAAGATCCAGGACGAGAAGTACCCCGAGGCGCTCGCCAAGATGGGCATGACCGAAGAGCAGATCCGGACCGGCAAGATCATGAAGGGCCGTGGCTGCCAGACCTGCAACAACACGGGTTACAAGGGCCGCGTCGCGCTCTACGAGGTCATGCCGTTCACAGACCCGCTCAAGGAGCTCGTGCTCCAGGGCGCTTCAGCAGCCGAGATCAAGACGGAGATGATCCGCGGTGGCGTTCAGAGTTTGCGGATGGCCGGGATCCAGAAGATCCTAGAAGGTATGACCACCCCGGAAGAGATCCTGCGCACCACGGTGGATGACTAGTGGCGCTCAATCTTCAGGCACTGCTCAAGGCGATGACGGACAAGGGGGCCTCGGACCTCCACGTCACCGCGGGCTCGCCGCCTCGCCTCCGCCTCGATGGCGACCTGGTCAAGCTGCAGACCGACGCGCTGACGCCGGTCGATACCAAGACGCTCTGCTACTCCGTGATGAACGACGCGCAGAAGCTGCGGTTCGAGGAAGACCTCGAGATCGATTTCTCGTTCGGCATCCGCGGCATGGCGCGGTTCCGGGCGAACGTCTACATGCAGCAAGCCTGCGTCGCCGGCGCGTTCCGCGTCGTGCCGTACAACATCATCCCGCTCGAAGATCTCGGCCTGCCGGCGGTGGTCACCGAGCTGTGCGACAAGCCGCGCGGGCTCGTGCTCGTGACAGGGCCGACCGGCTCGGGCAAGTCGACCACGCTCGCCTCGATGATCGACCGCATCAACACGCGGATGAAGGGTCACATCGTGACCGTCGAGGATCCGATCGAGTTCCAGCACGCTCACAAGAGCTGCATGGTCAACCAGCGCGAGATCGGCCGCGACTCGAGCTCGTTCAAGCGCGCGCTCAAGTACATCCTCCGCCAGGACCCGGACGTCGTGCTGATCGGTGAGATGCGTGACCTCGAGACCGTCGAGGCGGCACTGACGATCGCGGAGACCGGTCACCTCGCGTTCGCGACGCTCCACACCAACAACGCGATCCAGAGCATCAACCGAATCATCGACGTGTTCCCGTCGCATCAGCAGAGTCAGGTCCGCGCGGTCCTGTCGTTCGTGCTCGAGGGCGTGATCTCGCAGAACCTGATCCCGAAGGCGAGTGGATCGGGTCGGGCGCTGTCCGCCGAGGTGATGGTGCCGAATGCCGCGATCCGAAACCTGATTCGCGAGGACAAGCTGCACCAGATCTACTCGCAGATGCAGATCGGTCAGTCCAAGTTCGGAATGCAGACGATGAATCAGTCGCTCGTCGACCTCTACCTGCGCAAGGTGATCTCGCTCGATGAGGCGATGGGTCACACCAGCGAAGCCGACGAGCTCAAGACCATGATCCTTAGCGGAGGGGGCTCACTCGGGAACCTAGCCCCTCCCCCCAACAGCAGCGCCGGTCGGCGTTAGAGCCAGAGGAGAGCGCCGATGGCCAAGTTCCAGTGGGAAGCAACGACGCGTTCGGGCGAGAAGCGCAAGGGTGCGATGGAGGCCGAGACGGCCGACATCGTCGAGAACCGGCTGCGCGGCGACGGGATGACCGTCAGTCGCGTCAAGAAGGAGCCCAAGCAGATCGTCATCACCTTCGGGTCCGGCGTGCCCCCGAAAGATCTGCAGATCTTCACGCGCCAGCTCGCGACGATGATCGACGCCGGCCTGCCGCTCGTGCAGTGCCTCGACATTCTGGCGAGCCAGACTCCGAACAAGATCTTCGCGAGGATCCTCAGCCAGGTGAAGGCGTCAGTCGAGCAAGGCTCGACGTTCTCGGATGCACTGAAGAAGCACCCGAAGGTGTTCGACGACCTCTACGTCAACCTCGTCGCCGCCGGCGAGATCGGCGGCATCCTCGACACGATCTTGAAT
Source organism: Deltaproteobacteria bacterium (assembly GCA_013813945.1). Taxonomy (GTDB): domain Bacteria; phylum Myxococcota_A; class Polyangia; order Haliangiales; family Haliangiaceae; genus JABFXX01. The sequence goes on from JACCQV010001032.1 coordinate 2,637, forward strand.
CGCCTCGCGGTCTACATCGAGAAAGCCGTCAAGCTCAAGGGTCAGATCAAGAGCGCGATGTTCTACCCGATCGGCATCCTCGTGGTGGCGATCGGCGTCATCACCGTGATGCTCGTCAAGGTCATCCCGACCTTCGAGGCCATGTACAAGGACATGGGCAACGCGCAGTTGCCCGCTCCGACGCGGGTCGTCATCCGGATCTCGAACAGCTTCATGAGCTCCTGGTACGTCTACGTGTTGATCGTGGTCGGCATCTTCGTGGGGCTCAACTTGATGCGCCGCTCGGAGGGAGGCCGCGTCATCTTCGACCGCTGGCTTCTGCGCCCACCCGTCATGGGGTCGGTGTTACGCAAGATCGTCGTCGCGCGGTTCACGCGCACGCTCGGCACGCTGCTCGCGTCCGGCGTGCCGATCCTCGACGCACTCGACATCTGCGCACGCACGTCCGGTAACAAGGTCGTGCAGCAGGGCATCATGCGTGCCCGCAACAAGATCGCGGAAGGTCACGACATGGCCGGCCCGCTCGCGGAGTCGAAGGTGTTCCCGACGATGGTCGTTCAGATGATCGGTGTCGGCGAACAGACCGGCGCCATGGATCAGATGCTCCAGAAGATCGCCGACTTCTACGAAGAGGAAGTCGACTCTGCCGTGACCGCGATGACGTCGTTGATCGAGCCGGTGATGATGGCGTTCCTCGGCGTCGTCGTCGGTGGTCTGATCATCGCCATGTACCTGCCGATCTTCAACCTCGCCGGAAACATCAACTAGTCGGCGACGCATGGCGACGATCCCCGTTCCGACGGTGCGCCACGATCCGGCGACGCCGTCGCCGGGCGACTCGCTCGTCGGGCCACCGGTCGTCATCCCGATCAGCGATCTCGGGCGGCGTGTCAGCCGCTTGCTGCTGCTACGGACGCTGGTCGTCACGGTCGTCCTCGCTCTCTCGCTGTGGCTGCTGGTCACCGTCGATCAGCCGTCGCGCGGTGCGGTCTGGCTGCAGTCCGGAATCATCGCAACCACCTACCTGACCTCGATCGTGTTCGGGCTGCTGCTGCGTCGTGGCTATGCCCCCCCTCGGCTGACCCGGCCGATGCAGGCCACCGACCTCCTGATCACGTCGATGCTCGTCTATCTCACGGGCGGCGCGCAGAGCCCGTACACGTTCCTCTACGCACTATCGATCGTGTCGGCGGGCGCGCTGTCGTACCGGCGCGGCGCGGTCGTGGTCACGGTCGCGTCGCTGATCGCGATCACCGTGGTCTCGCTGGTCGCGTGGACCCACTTGCTCGACCTGCCGATGTCGGTACAGGCGCGACCATGGGAGCAAGGCAGCCTCGACCTCGTCCGTAGCGTCGGGGTCAACTACGCGGCAATCATCGGCGTCGGCGCGCTCGCATTCATCTTCGGCGATCAGCTGCAGCGTGGGGCCGAGACGCTCGCGACCACGCGGAAGGCGGTTGCGGATCTGTACACGCTGCACCAGGACATCGTGCGCAGCCTGGCCTCAGGCCTGATCACGATCACCCCCGACGGCACGGTGCTCACGGCGAACTCGGCGGCTGGCGAGATCCTGCGCTGCGAGCCGGCAGCGATGATCAACCAGCCGATCGACGCGCTGATGCCGGGGTTGGCCGCGCTGCTGGAGGGCGGCGGGGGGGAGCTCCAGCGCGCCGATCTCACGGTCCATGCGGGCGCGGAGCAACTCTCGATCGGCGTCACGGTGTCGCTGCTGCGTGATGTTCGCGAGCAGATGATCGGCCGGGTCGTGAACTTCCAGGATCTCACCGAGCTGCGCCGCCTCGAGCAGCAGAATCAGCGGTCCGAGCGGCTCGTAACCGTCGGGCAGCTCGCGGCCGGCATCGCGCACGAGATCCGCAACCCGCTCGCTTCGATCTCGGGATCGATCGAGCTCCTGAAGCAGGCACCGCAGTCCTCGGAGGAGGACCGCACGCTGATGACGATCGTCCATCGCGAGATCACGCGCCTGAACGTCCTGATCGGTGACCTGCTCGACTACGCCAATCCGCGGCCGCAGCAGACCGTGGACTTCGATCTCGGCGTCCTGATCGACGAGACGCTGCAGGTCGCGCGCGGCGATCAGGCATTCGCCAACGTCGAGGTCGCGAGCGAGGTCAGCCGGCCGCTCCCGATCAATGCCGACCCCTCGAAGCTGCGCCAGGTGCTGTGGAACCTCCTGCGCAACGCGGCGGATGCGGCGGCTGCCGGCGGCAAGCACGTCACGATCACTGCGCGCGACGAACGCAGCGGTGTCACCGTCACCGTCGCCGATGACGGAGCCGGCATCGGACGCCAGCACATCGCCCGGATCTTCGATCCGTTCTACACGACGAAGAGCAAGGGAACCGGCCTCGGGCTCGCCACGTGCCACACGATCATCGCCGAGCACGGCGGGCGGATCGACGTCGAGAGCGAGGTTGGCGCGGGCACGAAGATGGTGGTTCGTCTCCCACGGCTCGACAAGGCGGGCTAGGCTGGGTTTCGTGAACTGCCCGATCTGCGCGCAGGCCCTCGAAGGAGGGGAGCTGGTGATGGTGTGCGTGCCCTGCCACAAGTCGCTGGGCGGAGGGCTCAGCGTCAACGCGACAGGCGAGTTCCGCGTACCGACGGCCGCCGAGATCGCCGAGCACACCGACGACAGCCCGAACAT
>JACCQV010001034.1 GCA_013813945.1 Deltaproteobacteria bacterium
GGATACGCGCGTCGGACTCGGCGATGTCGCCGAGTTCGGCATCGCGACGACCGATGCGGTCCGCGAGCGTGTCGACGATGGCGATCGCAGCGCTTCTCGAATCCAGCCGTACGTCACCGCCTCGTTCCGACTCGGCGTCAGCGAGAACCGCTTGTTCGAAGGCATGCCCGGCATGACCCTCGGCTTCCGCAAGTCGTTCGAGCGCAACCACGACGGCTACAAGACGCGGATCGCCGAGCTGACGCTGGTCGCCAGCAAGCACATCGGCAAGAACGTCGCGTTTCACGTCGGCGGCGCGTTCTGGGATGCGTCGGTGTTCGGATACCTCGAGGAGGGTGCGACCGACCGCAGGGAGTTCGCGTTCCACGATGGGGACGTCACCAACCAGATCAGAGCGTTCGGCGGCATCGAGGTTCGTCCCCTACCGAAGTCGCAGATCCTCGTCGATCTCGGCTGGTCGCCAGAGTTCTGCTACCGGTGCACGGCGCTCGACGACAAGATCAAGCTGCGGCCCACGCTGTCATGGGGTGTTCGCTACGCAGTGGCGACCTTCATGAACCTCGAGGCCGGCGTGCGCGTGCCCGATATCGGCACGGCGAACTTGCTCGACGCGCAGATCTTCGGTCAGGTCACGTTCACGTCGTGGGCACTGCGCCGCGCCGTCGACAGCCTCAAGTAACCAGCAGCCCCGAGCTCGCATGCGCTTTTCGTTCACGTTGCTCGTCGTGCTCGCGCTGTCGCGCGGTGCGGCGGCCGATCCGGTGCTGAGCCGCGTGCTCACTGCACCGACGGCGTGGTTGCCGCCCGCGGGCACCACGATCGGAACGGCCGGGTATGGCCGGTTCGGCGACGGCGGCATGATCAACCTCGGGTTTGGTCTCGGTGGCATGGCCGCGGTCGATATCGGCGCCGAGAACGACGTGCGCGGGTGCACGAGCTGCGAGTCCGAGCAGCCCGAGGCGATCTGGATGGGACGCGCGGGGTTCCGGCTCGGCGTGCGGCAGGGCGTATGGGGGCGTGGTGCTCCGGCGCTCGTCTTCGGTGTGCGCACGACGTTCGCAGCGCGCGGGCACACGTTCGGCAGGGCGCGAGCTGCGGAAGCTCACCTCGTCGCGAGCTGGGTCGTCGGGCCCACGCGCGTGCACGCGGGAGTCGCCGCGCTCGATGCGGGCTTCCGCGACGACATCTCTCTGGGCCCCACGGTGAGGCCGCTGTTTGGCTTCGAGTGGACACCGCGGGAGTTCCCGAAGTCGTCGCTGATGACCGATCTCATGTGGGTCCCCCGCCTCGAGCCGGACCGCGTGGTGCTCGAGCGCGTGGTGAGCATCGGAGTGCGCTATCAGGCCCTGAGCTGGGGCTCGATCGAGCTGGGTGTAAGGAACCGAGAAGACGAGGGACTTGCCGGAACGACCGTTCTGGTCCGGGTCAACGGGGTGTGGGGCGCGAGAGATCGGACGCAAAAGGTGATCACGCCGCGATGAAATATCGGGCTGCGGGTACCACCACCCCGAAGGTCTTCGTCGACCGGCGGTCACGGTGGGGTTACGTTGCGGTCCCCAGCGTCATCGTCGGTCGACGGTTCTTCCCTGGAACCGTCGAGGAGCTCAATGCGTATCGCCGCCGCCTCACTCATCGCACTCACGTCGCTCACCGCTTCGCCCGCTGCCGCCGAGACAGCGGTGAGCCGCAGTTCCACCACGTGCGAGGTCCGATTCGTGCGCGCGCCGGACGACGTGCGCCACGTGATCGAGCGCTGGCTCGAGGCCGAGCCGCGATGCACGAGCACGATCGACCTGCGCGTGATTCCGAGCGAGGACGGTTACTACTTGATCGCGCAGCGTCCTGACGGCCGGATCCACGAGCGCTTCGTGCCCGACGCGCAGAGTGCGGGTGTCCTCGTCGCGAGCTGGGTCGCGGATGACTGGGTCGTGCCGAAATCCGAAGCTTCGATCGCCCCTCCGCAGTTCACGCCCCCGATCCTGACACGCGGCGGTGTCACGAAGACGGTGCCTCGAGTGCGCCGGAGCAGCGGTCCGCGCTGGCTGACCCTCGGGACCATGGTCAGCAGCGATACCTTCGACGACGGCGGGCTGCGTGCCGAAATTGACATCTTCACGTGGGGAAGATTCACGATCGGCGCCACGTTCGGGTGGACCGAGACCTCGACGGCCGACGACATGGCGTCGAGCTACAGTGATATCCGCACGAACGACGTCGAGACCGCGCCCTATGTCGCGTACACATTGCGCAGCGACGGCTGGGAGCTACGCGCAGCCGCGGAAGTCGGTTTCGTACCGTACTCCCACGCCGCAGGCACCGCGGGCGCCACAGGCACCCGGGGATCGGGCTACTTCGACCTCACAGGTGCCGGCGTGGCCGCGACCGCGTCGCTGCTGCTCACACGCCAGCTCGGGGCCAGCTGGGGCATCCACGCCGGCGTGCACGCGCACTGGATCCACACAAACTACGTCGGGTACACGCGTGACGAGAACCGCATGTTCGCGTTCACGGGCCTTCGCAGGCGGCTCTGAATGACGAGCTCCATGCGCATCCTAACGTCCGCTATGGTGGCTCTCACTGCCGCCCCGGCCGCCGCCGAGACAACGGTCAGCGCGAACGCTTCGTGCGAGGTCCGCTTCGTTCGCGCGCCCGATGACGTCCGCCACGTGATCGAACGCTGGCTCGCGGCCGAGCCGCGGTGCACCGGCTCGATGGATCTGCGTGTGGTCCCGACCGACGATGGCTACTACCTCCTCGCGCGGCGCCCCGATGGCCGAATCCACGAGCGTGTCGTTCCCGACGCGCAGAGCGCCGGCGTCCTGGTCGCTAGCTGGGTCGCCGATGACTGGATCGATCCGCCGCCACCGCCACGGCCGATCGCGCTGGCTCCGCTCTACACGACGCCGCGCGAGAGCCCGCCCGAGGCAGGAT
>JACCQV010001063.1 GCA_013813945.1 Deltaproteobacteria bacterium
CCTCCGCCTCGATGGTGGGGTTGCCACGGGAATCCAGGACCTCGCGCGCGTGCAGCCATACGATCTCGGTCATGGGCGGACACTACGTGTTACACCCCCCTCATGAACAGCCTCGCGATACGTGCGATTGCTGTCCTCACTGTCTCTGTCCTCCTCGGTGGCTGTCCTTCCTCGGGCTCGGCGGGAGCTGCCGGGCCCAGCGCCGCCACTCCGAAGGAAGTCGTCGCCGCTGCGAAGGCCACGATCGAGCAGTGGCGCCAGGCCTACGAGATCCGGAGCGTCGATGCGCTGTCCCAGCTATATGCACGCGATCTCGACCTCGTCGTGGTGCAGGAGGGAACGACGTTCCTCGGCTGGAGCTCTGTCGAGGCGATGCTCAAGGATCGGATCGCCCGCACCGGAGCGATTCACATCCGGCTCAAGGACATGCAGGTCATCACGCTCGCACCCGACGTCGCGTCGGCCTTCGCGACGATGACGCGTGAGCTCACGTTCGAAGCAACGACCGTCACCGAGAGTGGCACCCTGACACTCGTGCTGCGCAAGCAGGGTGACAGGTGGCTGATCACCTCCGAGCATTACTCGTACAAGCGACCCTGACATGACCACACGCACCATCGGAGTTGCCCTGCTCGGGCTCGGTAATGTCGGCGGCGGTGTCGTCAAGCTCCTCGAGGCCAACGCCGCCGCCATCGAGGCCCGGCTAGGCGCGCGCCTCGTCGTGCGCACCGTCGTCGTCCGCGATCCAGACAAGGGAAACCGGGTGGTCGACGTCGACCGCTCGCTGCTGACCACCGATCTCGAAGCCGCGCTCGCTCGTCCCGATGTCGACATCGTGTGCGAGCTGATGGGGGGCACGACCCTCGCACGCACGGCGGTGCTCGCCGCGATCGCTCACAAGCGCCACGTCGTCACGGCGAACAAGGCACTGCTCGCCGAGCACGGTGCCGAGGTGTTCACGGCGGCCGAGCACGCCGGCGTCGACGTCTACTACGAGGCGGCCGTCTGCGGCGGTGTGCCGATCATTCGCGTGCTGCGCGAGGGCCTCGCATCGGATCGCATCGAGGCGATCCACGGGATCGTCAACGGCACGTCGAATTACATCCTGTCGACGATGACCGAGACCCGGCGTCCGTTCGCCGACATCCTCAAGGAAGCGCAGGACCTCGGCTACGCAGAAGCCGATCCGACGCTCGATATCGGCGGCGGCGACGCGGCCCACAAGCTCGCGATCCTGGTCAACCTCTGCTTCGGCACCACCGTCGATGTTCACGCGATCTCGACGGAGGGTATCGATGTCGTCGATCCGATCGACCTCGGCTACGCCGAGAAGTTCGGCTACGTGATCAAGCCGCTCGTGATCGCCCGCGCTCATGGCGAAGAGGCCGACAGCCCGATCGAGGCGCGCGTCCACGCGGCACTGATCCCGAACAACTGGCTCCTTGCCGACGTCTCCGGTGCGAAGAACGCCGTCTACGTCCAGAGCTACGCGCTCGGGCCATCGATGTATTACGGCGCCGGCGCTGGCATGTTGCCGACGGCGATGGCGGTCGTCTCCGACATGATCGAGATCAGCCGCAACATGTTCGCGCGCGCGGGTGCGCACGCCGCTCCCCGTCCTCGCCCCGCAGTCGCGCGCCCGCTGATCCCGCTCAGCGACATCAAGACGCAGTACTACCTCCGCTTCGGCGTCTCCGATCAGCCGGGTGTCCTCGGTCAGCTGATGACGATCCTAGGCGCTCACGGCGTCTCGATCGCCCAGGTTGTCCAGGACGGCGCGCGCGGGGAGACGGTGGGCCCCGTGTGGGTCGTCGTGCTCACCCACATCGCACGCGAGGGCAACGTGCGCGCGGCGCTCGGCGATATCGATCAGCTCCCGTTCGTCCGCGAGCCTGCCCGCGTCATCCGGATCGCCGGCCGATGAAGCACGAGCTGCGCGTCATATTTGGTGACACCGACCAGATGGGGGTCGTGTACTACGCGAACTACCTGCGGTTCTTCGAGAGCGCTCGCGCCGACTACTGGCGCTCCCTGGGCCGCAGCTACAAGGACCTCGTCGCGTGGGGCGTTGCGATCCCGGTCGTCGAGGCGCATTGCGACTACAAGCTCCCGGCGTATTACGAGGATCTGCTCGTGATCGACGTCGACGTGTACGAGATCCGCGCCGCGTCCCTTCGCTTCTCGTATCGGGTCACCCGTGGCGCGGACCTCCTCGCGACCGGTCACACGCGCCACGCGGCAATCGGCGCGGATGGCCGGCCCGTGCGCCTGCCCCCACAGCTCGTGGCCTGCATCCCACCGCTCGTCTCACGCTGAGCGCGTTGCCTCGGGACGCGTCCGGGCGGTACACCTGCCGCCATGCAAGACCGCAATCTCGCCCTCGAAGTGGTCCGGATCACCGAGGCCGCGGCGCTCGCGTCAGCGCGCCTGATGGGACGCGGCGATCGCAAGCTCGCCGATCACGTCGCCGTCGAGGCGATGCGGCGAGCGTTCGACACGATCGACATCCGCGGCACCGTGGTGATCGGTGAGGGTGAGCGCGATGAAGCCCCGATGCTGTTCATTGGCGAGACCGTCGGTATGGGCTGGCAGACCGGCGAGAGCTCGCCGAAGGTCGACATCGCCGTGGATCCGCTCGAGGGCACGAACCTGTGCGCGACCGGTGCGCCCGATGCGATCTGCGTGATCGCGATCGCGAACGAGGGACAGTTCCTCAACGCCCCGGACACCTATATGCAGAAGATCGCGGTCGGCCCCGAGGCGCGCCACGTGATCGACTTGCGCGAGAGCCCGACGTGGAACCTCGAGCGGATCGCGAAGGCCAAGGGGAAGAAGATCTCCGATTGTACCGCCGTGATTCTCGACCGCGATCGCCACGCAGATCTGATCGCCGAGGTCCGCCAGGCGGGCGCACGCATCCGTCTGATCGGCGACGGTGACGTCTCCGGCGCCGTGATGACGGCGAACCCGGATTCCGGCATCGACGTCCTGTTCGGCACGGGTGGCGCTCCCGAGGGTGTGATCGCGGCGGCGGCACTCAAGTGCGTCGGCGGCGAGCTCCAGGGGCGGCTGCGGTTTCGCAACGACGAGGAGCGCGCACGCGCCAAGCGGATGGGCGTGAAGTCCGAGGACACGATCTACTCGACCGAGGACCTCGCGAAGGGTGACGTGATGTTCGCCGCGACGGGCGTGACCAAGGGCTACCTCCTCGAAGGCGTCCGGTTCTTCGGCGACAGCGCGAAGACCGAGAGCATCGTCATGCGGTCGAAGTCGGGCACGGTGCGCGTGATCAACGCGACCCACCACTTCAACACGAAGCCCAAGAACTCGTGGGCGACCGGCCTCGAGCCGTGATCGTCACTGCAGCGCGAAGCTGAGCTTCGTCGTCGTGCCCGCGGTGATCGTGACCTGGCGGATCATGTCCCGGTGCGCCGGGTTCCGGAACACCAGCGAGTAGGTCCCGACCGGCAGCTCGAGCTCCGCGAACGGAGTCTCGCCGAGCCGCTTGCCGTTGTGAAACACCACGCTGTAGGGCGTGGTCCGGACCGTGAGCTTGCCGATCGCGGCGACGGGACGCGGGGGCGACACCTTGCGGCTGAATGCGATCTCCTGGACGAGGTCGGTCGCCTTGAGCAGCTCGACCGCCCGCGTCTCGCTGCGATAGCCGTCGAGCTCCGCGACGATCGTGTACTTGCCGGGACGGAGCGCGAACTGCGCGGGCGCCGCGCGCGACTCGCCGCCCACGCGGACCGTGCCTCCCTTGGGTTTGGTCCGCACCTCGAGCACGGTCAGCTCGTCGGGCTCGTCGGGCTCGTCGGGCGCGTCGGGCGCATCGATCACGACCCGCCGAGGCGGGTCCGGTGCGACCACAATGAGAGCGCCAGCGTCGCGCGGCGCAACGTGATCCGGCTCGCGGACCGCACGTGCGATCAGCACCCCGAGGATGGCGACGGCGACGAGCCCACCGATGGCGAGAACGCGGCGCGGGGCGACGCGGGTCGGGATGACCGTGGCGGTCTCGTCGGTCGGTGCCAGGTTCGGGCGCCCACCGCGCTCCATCTTGGTTGGATCGTTCGCGGCGATGTCGAGCACGTCCTCGGCTGCGCTCGCCGGTCCGGCGAGAGTTCCTCCCTGCACGCGGGTTCCCATCGAGACGACCGGGATGGCGTCGTGCTGGCCGGTCCCCACGCGCGCGAAGCGCTGGCGAACCCAGGATCCGATCTGCATCGGCGTCGCGAGCTCGGGCGATGACTTGATGAACGCCTCGAGTGCCTGCGCGAAGTCCATCGCCGTCGGGCGCATCTCGCGACTGGTCTGCAGCGCCCAGGTCAGCGCCTTCGCGAGCGCCGGCGGGGTGTGCGGTGCCGCGACCGAGATCGACGGCAGCTTGCCGTCCCGGATCGCGCGCATCCCCTCGATCGGGTCACCGCGCCCGACGATCGTCTTGCCGGTGAGCAGCTCCCACATCACGATCGCGAGCGAGAACACGTCGCTCCGCCCGTCGAGCGGAGCCGCGATCGTCTGCTCGGGAGACATGTACGCGTACTTGCCTTTGACCTGCCCCGGATTGGTCAGCTCGTTGCCGAGCGCCACCGCCTTCGCGATCCCGAAGTCGCACAGCTTCACCACGCCGTCGAACGACACCATGATGTTGGCCGGGGAGACGTCGCGGTGCACGAGACCGAGCGGCTGACCGTTCGCATTACGCAGCTCGTGCGCGTAGTGCAACGCGGTCGCGGCATCGGCGCCGATCCGCGCGATCATCGTCGCGGGTAGGGGCTCCTTTTCGATGTGCTTGTACAGCTGACCGGCATGCACGCCATCGACGAACTCCATCGCGATGAAGTAGTCGCCGTCGTGCTTCCCGAAGTCGTAGATATGGACGACGTTGGGGTGCGTCAGCTGCGCGGCGAGGCGCGCCTCGCTGAGGAACATCTTGAGAAAATCCGGAGACTCGGCGAGGTGGGGGAGGATCCGCTTGACCGCGACCCGGCGGTCGAACCCCTCGAGTCCCTTCTGCTGCGCGAGGAAGACCTCGGCCATCCCGCCGCGCGCAATCCGGCGCACCAGGATGTACTGACCGAAGCGGATACCGCCCTCGGCGGACGCAGACACCCGAGCATCTTAGCGGTTTTGCACATGGTGAGCACCGCCGGCCGATCGCCGATGTCCGAAGATGTCGGTGGAGTTTTGGCAAGGAACGGAGAGAATGTTCTAGGATGCGCCGCATGCGAATGGGAACCCGGCTCGCCGGCTTCGCTCTGGTTGCCGGCATGGCGACTGCCTGCACCACTCAGCCAGAACCACCCGCGCCTCGCATCGCGGTCGGTGGCTCCTCGCCGCTCGTCGACATGTTCACGCGCGTCGGCGCTGAGACCGGCCTGCCGCCCGAGCTGCTCGCCGCGCTGTCGTACGTCGAGACGCGCCTGCGGTTCGTGGACAGCGCCGACCACGGCCAGACCGCGATCGGCATGTTCGGTGTGTCCGCAGAGGATCTCGCCCGCGGTGCTCGTCTCGCCGGCGTGACCGATCAGGCCGCGCGCACGGATGCGGAGGCCTCGCTGCGCGCAGGTGCGGCGCTGATCCGGGAGGCGGTCCCGAACGCGAGCAGCCTCGACGAGGTCCTCGCCGCGCTCGATCCCGCGCTCCGGGCCGAGCTGATCGACGCACTGGCCCGCGGCGTCTCGGGGCAGGATGTCCTCGGCGAGACCGTCGTGATCGCCGCGCGCCCGCACCTCGAACGCAACGCCGGCCTTGGCACCACGACCCAGGCGCTCGGCAACGCCGACTACGCTCCGGCCGCGTGGTCCGCCGCCTACAGCGGCAACTTCGGCACCGCGAACCGCGGCCTCGATTCGATCACTCACATCGTGATCCACACGGTGCAAGGCAGCTACGGCAGCTGCATCAACTGGTTCAAGGATCCCGCTGCCGGAGTCTCCGCGCACTACGTCGTGAAGTCGTCGAACGGCGACATCACGCAGATGGTCAAGGAGAAGGACGTCGCCTGGCACGACAGGTGTTTCAACACGACCACCATCGGCATCGAGCACGAGGGTTACGTGAACGCTCCGACCGTCTGGTACACCGATGCGATGTACGCAGCGTCGGCGAAGCTGACCGCGTATCTCGCCGACAAGTACGGCGTCGCGAAGACGCACGAGTTCATCCTCGGTCACGGTGACGCGCCGGACTGCTCGACCCACACCGATCCGGGCCCGGGCTGGAACTGGGACAGGTACCTCGATCTCGTGACCACCGGCGGCGCGCCGATGTTCAACGCGAGCGACGTCACCATCGATGCGCCGGCCACGATGATCTCGGGCGACAAGGCCACCGTCACGATCACCGTCACCAACACCGGCAACACAGCGTGGGACCTCGATCTGACGCGCGTCGGGACGGCGGCTCCACAGGATCGCGAGTCCGCCTTGTTCGCGGACGGTGACTGGATGTCGCCAAGCCGGACCACGGGCGCAGACAGCCGCGTCGAGCCCGGGGCCACCGGGACCTTCACCTTCGAGATCGTGGCGCCGGCCGTTCGCGAGCCGGTCGTGTTCGATGAGGCCTTCCAGCTGGTGCAGGAGGGCGTCGGGTATTTCGGCCCCGAGCTCTATCTGATGGTGCAGGTCCTGCCGGAGACCGAGGACGACACTGGCTGCAACGCGGGCGGGGCTGGTTCCGGC
>JACCQV010001086.1 GCA_013813945.1 Deltaproteobacteria bacterium
CTCCGCGGTGCCGAGCAGTCCGACGAGGAACGCGACGTGGAGAAACGTGTTCTCGATCCGACCGTGGAACACGGCCGTCTTGAACGACAGCGGCAGGTCACTCACCGACTCGCCGGTCGCGGCGAGCGCCTTGAGTGCGAGCGCCGCAGCATTGGTCCCGATCGCCCGCTCCATCGCATGGCTCAGCATCGTGATCGGAACGCCGCCGGGGCCGGGCGGATGAGTGCCGCGGAGCGAGCCAATCTGACCACCGAGCGCGCCCTGCACGAAGACCGCGACACCGCCGAGCCCCGGGAGATCCGTGGTCGTGTACTTGGTGTTCGCGGCGAGCACCCCGGTCTCGATGCCGGTCCGCAGGTAGTGCGGGTAGTGCGCCGTGATCGATGCCGGGATGTCCTCGTCGCGCGCGACCTCCGGGTGATCGGCCCAGTTCACGAGGGTCGCGATCGTCTCGGTCGGCTGCCCGAGCTTGGTGAACCGCGCGATCGTCAGTGTCGGATCGAAGATGATCGGATCGCGGATGTCCTTGTTGAAGTCGTCGGTGCGGCTCTGCGTGTTGGCTGGATCGTTGATCAGCTTGGTCGAGGCGATCGTCAGCTGCGCGGGCTGGAGCGTGGCCACGGCTTCCTTGATCGCGTCCGCGGACTGCGAGTACATGCGCTCGAGGACGAACTTCTGCCGTCCCGTCGTCGTGACGGTCGGTCCCCACAGGCCCATCGTGTCGGGCGCTTCGTGGGCGTGGCTCGAGCTGATGATGATGTGATCGATCGGCAGTCCCGCGAGCGAGGGATGGCTACGAATCCGGTCCATGTCCGACGCCAGGATGCCGACCGAGTCGAGCGACAGCACCACGATCAGCGTGTCGCCCTGCGAGAACGCGATCGCGCGCGCCTCGACGTCGGTCATCACCGCCTGGGCCGCGCGCGCACCTCCGAACAACCAGACTCCGTCGAACTTGCCGTTGCCGTTGAGGTCCGTGTACGGCTCGTTGTTGCTGTACTCGTGATCGTCGTTCTCGTCGGTGTACGTCTCGAAGTTCTGCGGCGTCCACGCTCGCTTGCCGACCCCGACCTCGAGAGCGCCGGTGCCCGCCGTTTCGCAGCCCGCACCACCGGGACACACGAGCTCGGGAGCCTCGAACCCCTCGAGCCGCGCGTCGACGCCGGCATCGGATGTCGCGGCGCCATCACCGCAGGCCGCGACGAGGAGGTATCCAAAACTGAACAGCGCTCCTCGGACCATGGCGGATCTGGTACCGCGGGCCCCCGGCGAAGTAAACGACGTACCAGGTGTCAGGCGCGCCTGCCGAGCGCGCGGCAGGGTGCTGCGCAGGAGGCGGCGGCGGCGGCGGTAGCACCTACTCCAGATCGCAGCGGCACCGGGATCAGCGAACACCCAACGGTTCGAGGCAATCTCCGTTATCAAGGGTGCGCGATCACGAGCGCGGCTTCGGCGCGTCTCTCGATGCGTGCGATCGCGATCTGTGGCGTCCCGGGATCGAGTGCGGCGAGGCTCTCGTCCAGCACCACCAGCGGCGCGCGCTGGACTAAGGCTCGCGCGAGGAACACGCGGCTACGTTCGCCGTGCGAAAAGTAGCCACCCGGTATCGCCGACGATCTCGAACAACCCGGATGGCATGCGCCTCAGCAGTTCGTCGAGCCCCAGCTCGCGGCAGACGGCGCGCGGCTCGCGCGACCGCGACGCTCCCTCCGTGCCGAGATGCAGGTTGAAGCGAGCGTCGCGCTGATCCATGTGTGCGGATGAGCAGGTGCTTGTGGTCAAAGATGTGTAATTTAAAATACTAAGATAATAGCGACAGTGCTGAATCGATCATGTGAAGATGAGGTGTTCGCCAGCATGAAATCGGTCGGTAGGCGATGAGCGAGCGTCGCTGCGGACCGGGAGTCCACCACCACACGAGAGGAGAACTCTTGAAGATCAAGTCCAAGCTCAAAGCCGGTCCAAAATTACAAATGAATGGTTAGCGATGACTGGCGTCGCCTGCGGACGACCTGACCTGCCCGGAGGACCAGCAGTTCCTAGAGAGTTGCCCTCTCGCAGGTCGAAGATGAGGTGACCGCGAGCATCGAAATCGTCAGTTGCCGATTGAGCGTCGCCTGCGGACCGCGAGTCCACCACCACACGAGAGGAGAACTCTTGAAGATCAAGTCCAACGTCAAAGCCGGCCCAAAAATACTAGTTAATCCGTCCCAACCCTAGCGATGACCGGTCGCCAGAAAGCAACCGGGGCGTCCACCACCACACGAAAGGAGAGAGATCTTGAAGATCAAGTCCAACGTCAAAGCCGGCCCAGTAATAAAAATTAATCCGAAATAGTACTAAAAATTTTATCAGCGATGACGCCTCCAGACGACCGCGTGACGCCAACCAACCTACGACCGCGAGCGTGGCACGCTGGAAACCACGCCCGCCGGCACCCAGTTCGCGGACGCTAGGCGCCGACGCCGATGGGACAGCTGACGCCAGTGCCGCCGAGACCGCAGTAGCCGCGCGGGTTCTTGCCCAGGTACTGCTGATGGTAGTCCTCGGCGTAATAGAACGGCGGCGCGGTCATGATCTCGGTCGTGATCGCGTTGTGGCCCGCCGCCGTGAGGCGCTGCTGGTAGAGCGCCTTCGAAGCTTCGGCCGCCTGTTGCTGGGCGTCGTCGAACGTGTAGATGCCGGAGCGGTACTGCGTTCCGACGTCGTTGCCCTGCGCCATGCCCTGGGTCGGATCGTGGCTCTCCCAGAACACCGCGAGCAGCTTCTCGTAGCTGACGTGCGCGGGGTCGAAGATCACGAGCGCGACCTCGTTGTGCCCCGTGCTGCCGGAGCAGACTTCCTCGTAGGTCGGGTTCGGCGTCAGGCCGGCCGCGTACCCGACCGCCGTCGACCACACGCCGGGGACTTGCCAGAACTTGCGCTCGACACCCCAGAAGCAGCCCATGCCGAACATGGCGCGCTGCATTCCATCCGGGACCTTCGTGATCGAACGACCGTTGACGAAGTGCTTGTCGTCGACGCGCATCGGGGTCGGACGGCCTGGCAGAGCCTCGTCGGGACGCGGTAGCTGGGACTTCTTCGAGGTGAAGAACATGCCCATGCCTACCATACGCACGGCGCACGAGAAGGAGCGGCCCGAACCCGCGTGATAGGGTCTCGACATGGTCGCGCTCGTCGGGATCTGCGGCAGCATGCGCAAGGCGTCGCTCAATCGCGCGCTGCTCGTCGCCGTGGGCGAGGCGCTACCGGCGGGCTCGACGCTCGAGCTCGTCGAGTCTCTCGACCTTCCGATCTTCAACAGCGATCTCGGTGAGCCCCCGGCGGTGACCGAGATCAAGCGCCGGATCGGTGCGGCGGATGGCGTCGTCTTTGCCGTGCCCGAGTACAACTACAGCATCCCGGGCGGGCTAAAGAACGCACTCGACTGGTTGTCCCGGCCGCCGTCACAATCGCCGCTGCGTGGCAAACCAGTCGGCATGGTCGGCGCGGCCAGCGGAATGTCCGGCACGATCCGCGCGCAGACGCACCTGCGCAACATCCTCGTCTACAGCGATGCGCCGTGCCTGCTGCAGCCCGAAGTGCTGATCGCGCGCGCGCAGGATCGGTTCGACGCCGAGGGCCGGCTGACGGATGCGTCGACGCGCACCCTGCTCGAGAAGTTCTGCGCGTCGCTCGTGGCCTTCGTCGGCCGCAACAAGCTCTGATCTACTTCGCGCCGGGCACGACGGCCTTCGCGAGCGCGACGGCCTTGTCGTTGTCGATACCGGAGGCGCCGGCCGACATGAAGTGGAAGAAGTACGGCTTGCCGGCCACCTTGACGTAGAGACCGGTCTTGTCCGACACGAGCGCCTTCTCGCCGAGGCCCGCGATCTCCGTCGCGTCCTTGCTGACCTTGACCGTCATGTCGAACTCGTCCGCGGGGCGCACCGAGGCCATGGCCATTCCACCCTCGATCATGTACTCGC
>JACCQV010001103.1 GCA_013813945.1 Deltaproteobacteria bacterium
AGCGTCTGGAAATGGAACATCGACCCGGTATCGGCCGGTGGCTCGGCCGGTTGCCTCGGAGTCGCCTACGCAGACGCCTACGCCTACGCCTACGAGGTCAACACAAGCGATCCCTGGGGTTAGACCATCGAGCCGGCGAGCCAGTCGGCGAGCATGTCGACCGACGACAGCATCTGATTCGCGCGCCGCAGCCGGTCAGACAACGTCTTGACGACCTGGACCAGCAGGATCGACGCCGCGTTCGGGTCATCGCTGATCAGCTCGCGGAGGTTGTCGTGCGGGAGTCGAAACAGGAACGTCGCGGACATCGCGGTGACGCTCGCCGACCGCGGCGCAGGCTCGACGAGCGACATCTCACCGAAGAACTCGCCGCCCTGCAGGGTCGCGAAGGTCTGCGCGCCGCGATGCACGGCGACCTGGCCCGACAGGATCAGGAACAGCGCATCACCGAGGCTGCCCTCGACGACGATCGACTCCGCGGGGTTGTAACTCTCGATCTCACCGGCACGCGCGAGACGCGCGAGCTGGTCGGGAGAGAGATGGACCAACAGCGGGTGCTTCTCCAGCAGGGTCGGCGTCGGCACCGCTCCAGTATCCACAATTTCTCCGTGTTACGGTCGCGCACATGAAGAATGGAGTGCCCGCAGTGCTCGCGGCGCTCGTGGTCGTGACCGCCACCGCCCACGCACAGGGTGTTGAACGGCGCTATGTCGAGGAGCCCACCGAGGGCCTTGCGCTGCCGCTGGCGCCGCTCGCCGGCGAGCACGACGCGCGCGCGGTCGCCGCCAATCCCGGAGGGCTCGGCCTGATCCGGGGCACCGAGCTGGCCCTGGTGATCGACATCGAGGATGACGACGTCGCGACCAGCGCAGGCCCGGGCGTCGGAGCGTACGCCGCCACCGTCGTCGCCCTGCCATTCCTGCCGCGCTTCGCGATCGGCCTCGGCGCGGAGTGGCTGCGACCGTCGAGGACTCAGCTCACGCCCGATCCCGGCGAGCCGTTCCGGTTCACGTTCGCGTTCGCGACCCCGCTCGGCAAGAACGCGGGCTTCGGGCTGTCGTGGCACAAGTTCCGGTACGGCAACGCGCTCGACGGAACCAGTGCCGTCGATCTCGGACTGTCCACGCGGTGGGGCAATCGCCTCGCGATCGGCGCGGCGCTGCGCGACGTGGCGACCTCGCCGGTGAACGGCACCGATGTTCAGCGGCGGTACGAGCTCGAGGCCGTGATGCGGCCGCTCGCGCACGACGCGCTCGAGCTCGCCATCGGCGGTCGGATCGGCGAGAACCGCGCCGACGTCGACGCCTGGGCACGACTGTCGGTTCAGCTGACGCAAGGCTTCACCGTTCACCTCGGGGCGGAGACCCGCGAGCTCCACGCGCTGGCCGGGCCACTCGACATGGAGGTCGAGGGGCGCGACGTGCGCGCGATGATCGGGCTCGAGCTGTCGTTCGGTCGCACCGGCGTCACCGCGATCACGACCGGGCTCCGCGACGACTCCGGCGACCGCCACTTCCTCGGCGGCCAGCTCGTCCTCCGCTCGTCCGCGCTCGGCCCACCGTCGGTGATCGGCCCCTCGGATCACCTCGAGCGCGTGGAGCTGCAGGGCACGATCGGCCTGCGCGAGCTGACGTCGATCGTGGCGCGGCTGCGGGCCATCGCGCGCGATCCCACCGCGAAGGGGCTCGTGGTCACGTTCGATGGGGCCGCAGGCGGATGGGCGACGCTCGAGGAGCTGCGCAACGAGATCTTGCTCGTCAAGAAGGCCGGCAAGAAGGTCTTCGCGTACATGGTCTCGGGCACGGGGCGCGACTACTTCGTGGCGACGGCGGCCGACAAGATCTATGTCGATCCCGCCGGCGGCGTACGCCTCGTCGGCATGGCGGCGAGCACCTTGTTCTTCAAGGGGGCATTCGACGCGCTCGGCGTGTTGCCGCAGTTCGAGAAGATCGCCGAGTACAAGTCCGCGCCCGAGTCGTTCATCCAGACCGGGCCGAGCGAGACCGCCGCGAGGATGCAGAACGATCTGCTCGACAGCCTGTGGGACCGCTGGGTCACCGCCGTCGCCGAGGCCCGCAAGCTGTCCAAGGACGAGATCAAGAAGATCGTCGACAACGGGCCGTACACCGCGGGCGATCTCGCGAAGGACACCAAGCTCGTCGATGCGGTGGGTGGTCCCGAGAAGGTCGCGCAGCTCGTTGCCGCCGAGATGGGCGTGATCCTGCCGGTCTCCGGCCCGCCCACGGACCGCCCCGACCGCTGGACCCGCCCCGGGATCGCCGTCATCTACGTCGACGGTGACATCGTCGACGGCGTGTCGCGCTCGATCCCGGTGATCGGTCAGAAGCTCGTCGGTAGCGAGACGCTGGTCGCGGCGATCTCCTCCGCGCGCGCGAACCCGAACATCGGTGCGATCATCCTGCGCATCGACACACCCGGCGGTAGCGCGCTCGCCTCGGAGCTGATCTCGCGGGAGGTGTTCGCGACGCGCGGCACCAAGCCGATCCTGTGCTCGCTGTCGGACGTCGCCGCGTCAGGCGGCTACTTCATCGCTGCCGGCTGCGAGCTGATCTACGCGCAGCCGAT
Source organism: Deltaproteobacteria bacterium (assembly GCA_013813945.1). Lineage (GTDB taxonomy): Bacteria > Myxococcota_A > Polyangia > Haliangiales > Haliangiaceae > JABFXX01. Next base: position 2,587 of record JACCQV010001103.1, read on the forward strand.
GACCGTCACCGGATCGATCGGCATCTTCTACGGCAAGTTCGATGTCAGCGGGCTCGCGGCCAAGCTCGGGATCACGACCGCGAGCTACAAGCGGGGGCAGCGCGCCGATGTCGAGAGCTACTTCCGCGCGTACACCGAAGAGGAGCGCCTCATGCTGCTCGACAAGCTCCGCTACATGTACGGGCGGTTCGTCGGCGCCGTGGCCGAGGGCCGTGGCATGAAGAAGGAGGAGGTCGACGCCGTCGGTCGCGGCCACGTCTACACCGGCGATCAAGCCAAGCCGATCAAGCTCGTCGATCGGTTCGGGGGGCTCGGCGATGTGCTCGACGAGGCCAAGCGCCGGATGAAGCTCGCGCCCGGCACGCGGGTCCAGCTCGTCGAGCTCCCGGCAGCCCCGAGCAGCCTGCTCGGCCAGCTCACCGGCTTGCTCGGCCTGCGCGCCGAGGAGACCGTCTCGATCACGGAGCTCCCTGCGATCCGCGAGCTGCTGCTCAGCGTGCCGGCATCGCTGCTCGCCTCGCCCGATGGGGCGCAGGCACGCCTGCCGTACCAGCTCAGCTGGGAGTAAGAGCCGAGGAGGGACACCTCCTACCGGACTCCGACAGCCTTCCTCAGCGTTGAGAGACGAACGTGCCGTCCTCGCGATAGACGACGGTGGTCGCCGGCGAGGTGAACGAGATCTCGTAAACCGTGGTGCCGTCGGGACCGTTCAGCTTCTTGGCTGCACTCGGGGCGTGGCGCGGGTACGCGAGATTGAACGCACGCATCACGACGGCAGGGATCGCGCCGAGACCGATCGAGCCGTCGGTGCTCGGCGGCGGAGCGGTCCGCGGTGGCAACACCGGAATGATCTGCTCGGGCGGTGGGGGCGGCGACTCGTACGCGCAGAACCCGATCCCGACATTCATCACGCCGATCAGCAACATGCCGCCGGTCACCGGGATCCAGTACTTCCGGTGCTTGCGCGAGAACGGGCGCGCGCGATCCTTGGACACCCGGAACGTCTAGCACGCTGTCGTCGCTGACGCGATCAGCGCTTGCGCAATGGCGGTCCGGCGTCGGCACCCAGCATCATCCGGCGGATCACCGGCAGCGGCGCCTCGCCATAGCTCAGCACCTGGTCGTGAAACTCGCGCAGCGACTTGCCAGGGTTCGCGCGCTGCCAGTCTGCGCGCAGCTCGAGGATGATCAGCTTGCCGAGCGTGTAGCCGAGGAACATCGGATCCATGGTGCCGCGCATCGCCTGCTGCTTGGCATTTCCCGGATCCGCGAACGCGAGCTTGATGAACATCCCGGTCGCGTCCTCGGGCGTCAGCTGATCCGTGTGATAGCCGAGTGCGACGAGGAAGCGAACGTTGCGGAGCAGCGCGTTCTTGAGCTGCCCGATATGAGCGCGCGGATCGCCGCCGCCGAGTCCTTGCTCCCACATCATCTCCTCGACGTAGTGCGCCCAGCCCTCCGACGACGTGTACGTCTCGAACATCCGCCGCACGCGCGATGTGCCCGCGCGCTGGTGCATACCCTGCACGAAGTGGCCGGGGCTGACCTCGTGGGCGCTGATGAACAGCAGATCCGCGCGAGACGGCAGGTACGCCTGCTGCTGTGCGGCGGGCCAGGTCGGATCCGGCGGCGCGATGTAATAGAAGCTCGGCAGCGGCGCCGTCTCGAAGGCCCCGACGCCACCGAACGCCGCGAAGTTGCCGCGCATGAACGACGGGCTCGTGCGGACCTCGACCTTGTCAGGCCGCGGCAACGAGACGATCTGCTTGTCGGCGATCAGCTCGTTGATCTGCACCAGCTGCGCCGTCGCCTCCTCGAGCACGCGATCTGCTGCGGGCTTGTCGGCGCTGACCTCGGCGATGACGCTCGCCACATCGCGCTTCGGATCGATGTCGCGCGCGGCCTTTTCGATCGCGAGGTGGTTGCGCTCGTAGTCTGCGCGCGCGAGCTCGAGCAGGCGCGGCACATCCATCTCGATGCCTTCGGTCGCGCGCAGCATCGCGATCAGCGGCTCTGCACCGAGGCGAAAGTCCGGTGTGGCCGCCGGCATCCGGCTCTTGAGCGCTCCCTGAAAGGTGACGATCTCACCGGCGAGCCGATCGAGGCAGGCCTGGAGCTTGCCGCGCAGTGCGGCATCGGGGAGCGACGCGAACGCCTTCTTCGCATCGCCCTTCACGAAGTCCGCGACCCCGCCACTCATCATCAGGCCGACCTGGAGTGACACCTGCGGCAACGCGGGCTCGAGCTGCGTCGCGGCCTGCTGGTAGTACGCAGGTGCCGCCTCACACGCCCGCAGCATCGCAGCGGCGCGCTGGTCGGCCGGCGCGTAGTCGCGCGCGACGTAGGGGTTCAGCGAGAAGCTTCCAAACAGGTAATAGAACGGATCCCGCTGCGGGCGGCGACGAACCGCGAGCTGGTACAGCTCCTTGCGAATCTCGGCGAGCACGACTTCGCGATCGACCAGCGACTCGTGGCCGAGCTTCGCCGGATCGATCGCCTCGAACGTCCTCTGCGCAGCCTCGAGGCGCGCGATCTCCGCTGCAATGGCAGCGGCAGAACGATCGGGCACCTTGCCGTCGTTCTCGTGCAGGCCGATGTCGATCGCGAGATTCGGGCGAAACGCGAGGTGGCCGGCGACGAACCCCTCGATCTTCGTCGCGAGCTCGGTGTCGGCGCTGGACGGCTCCATCGGCTCGGGGAGCGACGCGCGCCGGGTATCACCGCCGCAGGCAACGACAAGAGAGAAGACGATGGCTCCACGGCGCATGCGTGGAACATACGGTGAAGGTCGGGGCGTGTGCTCGGACCTGAGCCACGAAGACACGAAGGCCACGAAGCAGAAGGTCGACGGGCTTCGCACGTGTGCCGCTCGTGCGCGTGCCGTCGTGCGTGTGCCGCATGCGCGTGTGCCGTTCGTGCGTGTGCCGCTCGTGCGTGCGCCGCTCGTGCGTGCGCTCATGGGCGTGTGCTCGGAGGTGAACCGACAAGGCGCCAAGGACGCCAAGCAGAAATGATCGTTGCGGCAGGTAC
>JACCQV010001127.1 GCA_013813945.1 Deltaproteobacteria bacterium
CTCCTCGATCTCGACGGCTCGGGCATCGGCATCCTCGAGCACAGCCATCGTGGCAAGGAGTTCGGGCGCGTGCTCGAGCGCACGGATGCCGCGATCCGCCATGTCGGAGGCATCGGCGACGAGTTCGCCATCTTGTTCGTCACCGCCGGCGCGACGCATCACTTCGCGATGGTCCCCGAGAACTTTCTCGGTGAAGGCGAGACCGCGGACTACTGCGACACCGGTATCTGGTCCGCCAAGGCGATCGACGAGGGCCGCCGAGTCGGCACCGTCCACGTCGCATGCACCTCGGCGCCTGCCCATACGCGCACGCCGACCGAGCTGACGTTCTCGGCGGCTCCGCGCTACGTCCACTACACGAGCAACGAGACGATCTACGGCACCCAGTGGGTCACCCCACCCACGCCGCCTGCCCCGCTCGTGTGCGACGCCTCGAGCGACATCTTCAGCCGACCCCTCCCGCTCGCGAACCACGGGATGATCTACGCCGGTGCGCAGAAGAACCTGGGGCCGTCGGGCATCAGCCTCGTGATCGCGCGCAAGGACTTCATCGAGACCGGCAACCGCGATCTGCCTCCGCTGACGCAGTACCGGACCTACGCCGCCGAGAAGTCGATGCACAACACGCCGAACACCTTCGGCATCTACATCATCGGTGAAGTGGTCGCCTGGATCCGCGAGCAAGGCGGCCTCACCGCGATGGCGGAGCTCAACGCGCGCAAGGCGAAGCTCCTGTACGACTTCCTCGATCAGAGCACCGCGTGGCGCGGTCACGCGGAGCCCGCGAGCCGCTCGCAGATGAACATCACGTTCCGCGGTGCGACCAAGGAGCTCGAGGAGACCATGCTCGCGCGCGCCGAGGAGCGCGGCCTATCGGGGCTGCGTGGCCACCGCTCCGTCGGCGGTCTGCGCGCGAGCATCTACAACGCATTCCCCGAGTCCGGGGTGGTCGAGCTCGTGACCCTGCTCGGCGACGTCGAACGCGGCCGCTAGTCGGGCGTCAGCCCATCGCGACGCGCACACGCTCGGCGAACCACGTGTAGCGGCGGCGCGCGTCGATGTTGTTGACTGCGAGCGACACGGCGCGCTTGCTACCAACAAGAACGACCAGCTTCTTGCCGCGCGTGACCGCCGTGTACAGCAGGCTGCGCTGCAGCATCATGAAGTGCTGGGTCGCGATCGGGATCACGACGGCCGGGTACTCCGAGCCCTGGCTCTTGTGGACGCTGACCGCGTACGCGTGGGTGAGAGCATCGAGGTCCGTCCGTTCGTAGACGACGATTCGCCCATCGAAGTCGACGCGCACGATGTTGTCGGGGTCGATGCCCGCGATCACGCCGATGTCGCCGTTGAACACGCTGCGGTCATAGTCGTTGCGCAGCTGCATGACCTTGTCGCCACGGCGATACGTCCGATCGCCGCGGGTCAGCTCGGTCTCGCCCTTCGGAGGATTGAGCTTGTCCTGCAGGGCGCGGTTGAGCGCGGCGGTGCCGAGCTCGCCGCGGTGCATCGGCGCGAGGACCTGCACCTGCGTGATGGCGTCGAAGCCGAACCGCGACGGGATTCGCTCACCGACGAGCTCGACGATCGTCGCTCGTGCTGCCTCGGGGTCGTCGCGGCCGATGAAGTAGAAGTCGGCCGTTCCGCCCGGCTCGGAGTCGAGGTCAGGGAGCTCGCCGCTGTTGATCTTGTGAGCCGACAGCACGATCTTGCTCGCCGCTGCCTGCCGGAAGATCTCGGTCAGGCGGATCACGGTCGCGGCCTTCGACGCGATCGTATCCGCGAGCACCGAACCCGCACCGACGGACGGCAGCTGATCCACGTCGCCGACGAGCACGAGCTGGGTGCCCGGACGCAGCGCTGCCAGTGCCGAGCGGAACAGCTGCGCATCGAGCATCGAGGCCTCGTCGATCACGAGCATGTCGATGTCGAGCGGATTCGCAGGTCCTTTCTGGAAGCCACCCTCGTGCGGCTGAAACTCGAGCAAGCGGTGGAGCGTCATTGCCTCGTGGGCGGTCGCCTCGCCGAGTCGCTTGGCCGCGCGGCCCGTCGGTGCGCCGAGGGCGACCTTGCGTTTCATCAGCAGCGCAAGGTGAACGATCGCCTTGACGATCGTCGTCTTGCCCACGCCCGGACCGCCCGTGATCACGACGCACTTGTCGACGAGCGCTGCTTCCACGGCACGTCGTTGCTGCGGAGCCAGGGCGAGGCCGGTGACCGCCTCGAACGCGTGGATCGCGGCGTGAACATCGAGGCTACTGGCCCGCAGCGGCGTGTTGACCAGCTCCGCGAGCAGGCGCGCTGCCTCGGCCTCGGCCTCGAACGCCCACGGCAGCTCCGTGACCGGGCCGCGCTCGCCGAGTGACTCGCGAACCACATGCCCGCGCTGCTCGAGCGCACCGAGGCGCGCCGCGACCAGCTCGCCCGCGACGCCGAGCAGATCGGCGGTCGCCTTGATCAGCTCCTCGT
>JACCQV010001129.1 GCA_013813945.1 Deltaproteobacteria bacterium
GCCAGCGCCAGAACCTCGGCACGGTCCTGTTCGACGAGATCGATGGCCAGGTCATTGGAAAACATTCCGTAGACCCAATCGAAGAGCATGGTGGTTCCTGAAAGACGCGCTGCGGCGCGGTGGCTGAGTGAAGTAGCAAATCCGCGACGACCGGCGATACCAACACCGGGAGGTCGTTGAGCGATGCGGAGTTAGCACGCGACGTTCGCCGGGCGCAACACAATCTTGGACGGGCCGAATCCGCCTCACCGACCGGCTCTCCAGGGCCATCAACGGCACCACCCGCGACCTTGTACCCCCACCCCTCGATCGTTAGGATGCGCGGCTCGCTGGCTCGTTCTAAGAAGCAGGTCGAAACCAATGCTCGAATCACTGCGCAAGTCCGGCGCATCCATCGCCGTCTATCTGATCTTCGGTGCGCTGATCGTGATCTTCGTGGTCACCCTCGCGCCCAATGCGTTCACCGATCAAGGCGGCGGATGCATGCCCGGCGGCACGAGCGCGCTCGCTGTCGACGGCGTGAAGGTGAACCAGACCGGCTACAAGATTGCGTACTCGGGAAACCAGTACAACGGGCGACAGAAGGTCTATGTCGCGCTCGAGTATCTGATCCGCCGCGAGCTGCTCGCGCAGGCGGCAGCCGAGCACGGCATCCGGGTGACGAGTGACCTCGTCGACGAGGAGATCAAGAAGGGCTACTTCTTCGTCGGCGGCCAGCGCCAGAACCTCGGCACGGTCCTGTTCGACGAGATCGATGGCGACAAGTTCTTCAACTTCGGCAAGCTCAAGGGTTGGGTCAACACGCTCAACGTCTCGCTCAACAGCTACAAGGACGAGCAAGCGCGCGGACTGCAGGCGGCACTGATGGCCGAGCTGATCCAGGACTCCGTGCGCGTGTCGCGCGAAGAGGCGCTCGCGAACTACCTGTTCGAGAACAACACCGTCACGTATGACGTCGTGCAGTTCTCGCCGGCGGCGTATCGCGATGCGATGCGGCTCTCCGATGCCGACGTGCAGCGCTTCCTCGCGGCGCACGAGGACGAGGTCAAGAAGAAGTGGATCGAGCTCGAGCGCACGTACAAGGCGACCCAGCCGGCGCTCAAGGTTCGCTCGATCTTCATCGCCAAGCTCGAGCCAGCCAAGCCGGCCGATCCCCCGAAGCCGGCCGATGGCAGTGGCGCAGGCTCGGGTAGCGCCGCGGTTCCCCCGCCGGCTCCCGAGGCACCGAAGGTCGCGGACACCAAGCCGGTCGGCATGCCGATCGAGCAGGCCAAGGCCAAGCTCGAGGCCGCGCGCACGGCGATCGCCGCCGGCAAGCAGAAGTTCGCGGACGCCGCAAAGCAGCTCTCGACCGACGAGACCGCGAAGGTCAACGGCGGCGACATGGGCTGGCAGAAGATCGAGAGTGCACAGCTCGGCGACAAGGCCGTCAATGACGCGATCAAGACGCTCAAGCCCGGCGAGATGTCGCCGGTCATCACGACCGATGCCGGCGCGTACCTCGTGATGGCAGAGGAGAAGCGCGAAGGCGATCTGACCTACGATCAGGTCAAGGCCGAGCTCGCGGTCGATCTCGCCAAGGATCTGTGGAGCAAGGAAGCCGCGAAGCGCGCGGCCCTCGACGCGCTCGCCACGGTCAGCGCGGGAACCGGCAAGCCGCTCGATCAGGTGTTCAAGCGCGAGGTCAACATGCAGCAGCAGCAGCTCGACATGCAGCAGCAGATCGAGCGCGCGATGCAGCTGCAGCAGAAGCAGGGCGCGATCGTGACCGAGTCGGCGAACATCCCCGCGGCATGGACCGCCGAGGATCCGGTTCCGGCCGCAGGTGCCGGTGGTGGTGGCTCGGCCGCGCCCGCTGGTTCGGCGGCACCGATCCCGGCCGCTGGCAGCGCAGCAAAGCCCGCGACCGGCAGCGCCGCGCCCCCAGCAACGGGCAGCGCCACGCCCTCAGCAGCCGGCAGCGCCGCGACGCCTGCGCCGACGCCCCCCGCGCCCGACGCTCCGGTCGTCGATCTCACGCCCACCAAGGACGTGTTGCCAGCGTTCGCGACCGACATGACCAAGCCCACCGTCGTCAGCCAGGGCCCGACGCCCCGGCTCAAGGACCTGCCGGTGATCGGCGCGTCCAAGGCGGCGATCGATGCGCTGTTCGACGAGCTGACCCCGGGGATGCTCGCGAAGCAGGTCTATCAGACCGAGTCCGGCGCCTACGTTCTCGTTCAGCTCGTCGCCAAGTCCGCGCCGAAGGTCGACGAGTTCGACAAGGTCGCCGACCAGGAGATCAAGGACATGCGCGACCTGCGCGCCATGATCGCCGTCGAGCAGTGGCTGAAGACTCGCTGCGAAGCGCTGGCCAAGGACAGCAAGATCAAGCCGCTTTCGGAGCTGATCGCCGAGTCCGACGACAAGGGTGCGCCGCTGCCCGTGGCGTACAAGCCCTGCATGAGCTTCCGCTGACCTGAGCCGGGGGGCGGGGGGCGACACGAGCCTCGGATCTGGAGTAATTTCGGGATCGTGCTCGAGGGGGACCCTGCTGCCTCACGCCGCCTGCCGTTTCGCTTCGAAGCGCTGGCGGGCGTAGGTCGGCTCGCGCTCGAGAACCTGTCGGTCGGGCCATTGATCGTGGATCGACTGGAGCTCGAGGTCACCGACCTCAGCACCGATCCAGGCGCGGCAGTCGCGGAGCGCTACCAGCGCCGACGGACCCGACTCCGATCGATCGCGATGCGGGTGCCCGCGAGTCGCCTCGACGAGCGACTCGATCAGGTCCGCCGCCACCTCGCCGGACTCGGCGTCTCGCAGATCTCTGCCCGCCTCAATGACGGTTTCGTCTCGATTCGCGCGCGCGCCGCCGACGGTCTCGCAGCCGCCGATCTCTCGTTCCGGATCCACTTCGTCAGTGCAGGCACTCACCTGCGTGCGCTGGCGAGCACCGTCCGCGTGCACGGTCACCTGCCCTCACCGGGACCGCTGGTCGCCGATCGGATCCTCGTCGCACTGCTCGGCGCGACCGACGCGCCCAACGTCGTCGAGCGTCCGCACGCCCGCGGCCTGTGCGATGTCGAGATCGATCTCGTCGGGGCGTTGCTCTGGCACATGCTGCCGCCGAGCGGCTGGCGCCTGCCTTCGGTCGGTGGCGTCGAGCTCACCGGGATCCGCATCGGACGGTCCTCGATCGAGGTCTCCTACGGTCCGGCGGGCACACGCAGCGGCGAGCTCGGCGTGCGGCCGCAGACCCACGCGCTGGCAGCGGCCCACGACTTGATGCACTCCGCGGATCAGGAGCTGCGCGAAGGTCGATTCGAGGAGGCGATGCGTGGCTATCGCGCGCTGCTCGCCGCGGGTGGGCCCGAGCAACCCTTGCTCCTCGAGCGCATCCTTGCACTCGCGGCGGCGCGCCCCGCGTGGTTCTTCGACGGACTCGAGCTGTCGCGTCAGGCGCTTGGCCGGTGGCCACACTTTCCGGCGGCACACGCGGCACTCGCCTCGATCATGCTCGCGCAGGGCGACGCCCGCGAAGCCGCAGGTCACCTGACCCAGCTCGCGCAGCTCGCGAGTGGTGAGGGCGACGACGATCAGGCAGCGCTCGCGGCGCTTGCGGGCGCGCGTCTGCTCCGCGTGCTCGAGCCCAAGGCCGCGACCCAGCTCTACGAGCTCGCGCTCGAGCACGATCCGAGCTCGCTCGAAGCGGCGGATTCACTGGTCGACCGCCTCGCCGACGAGCAACGCTGGGCAGAGCTGGTTCGCCTCGTCCGCGCCCGTGCGGTGATCACCGCCGAGCCCGCACGCGCCGTGCAGCTGCGGCTGCGGCTCGCCGACGTCTTCATCCATCAACTCGGAGATCCTGCGAGCGCGCAGCACGAGCTCGCCCTCGCACGCGATCTCGCGCCCGACGATCCGTCGGTGCACGAGATGGCGGCGACGGTGCTCGCGACGATCGACCCGCCGGCAGCGATCGAAGCGTGGCGCGAGGTCGCGCGGCTCGCCGAGGCGCGCGGTGATCATCGGACGTGCTCGCGTGCATGGGCGATCGTGGGAGAGCTGCTCACGGGTGCCGACGCCGAGGACGCGTGGACCCGCGCCCTCGCGCTAGATCCGCTGCAGTCCGATGCACTCGCCGGCCTCGCGACAGCAGCCGCGGCGCGCGGCGATCACCCCGCAGCAGCCGATCTCTACGAGCGACTGCGCGGCCTCGGTCTGCCGCAGCACGTCGCCGCGCGCTACGAGCTCGCGCTCGCACGCTCGCTCGTCGTGATTGGCCGCGTCGACGATGCGCGTGCGAGCTTGCGGCGCGCGACGCTCGCGGGTGGGGAGACCGCGGCGGAGGCGCACGCGGTGCTCGCCGAGGTCGCCGAGGCAACGAGCGATCGCGAGCACGCTGCCGCGGAGCTCGACACCGCGATCGCGGCGCTCGTCGGGCTGGCCACGGATGAGGACGGTCCTGGCGAGCGGCTCTTCACGCGCGCCGCCGAGCTCGCGGTTGCGCGCGCGCATCTGTTCGACCGCGGCGGTCAGTCGGTCGCCGCCGGAGTCGACTGGATCCGCGCCCACGATCTCGCGCAGGAGCACGCTCCCACGATCGCGCGCGACGCAGCGCGCACGTTGCTGTCGCGATCAGGGACCGACGCCGCGACCGAGCGGCGCTGGATCGATGCCGTGCTCGCGACGCGTCCGCCGCCGAAGGAGCGCGCCGACCTGCTCGTCCGTCGCGCCGAAGCTCGTCGCCGCGAGTTGACCCCGGATGTGGCCGCAGCCATCGCGGATCTGCACGAGGCACTCCAGCTGACACACGCTGCGGCCGGCGCGCACGATGACGCCGACGCGGACGTCGAAGCGAACGAGATCCGGCGCCGTGCGTATCACCTCGAGGCCGAGCTGCTGTCGCAGAGCGGCGATCGACGTGCGCGCGCGCAGGCATTGTCCGCGCTCGCGAAGATGGCCGAGCGCAACGCTGATCGCGTCGAGGTCGAGACCGCCGCCGCTGCCGCGTGGCTCGCGGCCGACGAGCCGGGGACGGCGCTTCCCCACGGCGCGCGCGCACATGCCGAGCTGCGAAGCGACGTCCCGCCCGCACTGCGGCGCGAGGTACTGGTCACGCTCGGCGAGGCTGCATGGCGCCAGCGCGCGTGGCCCGACGTGGTTCGCGCGTATCACGGCCTGATCGAGGATCCCGGTTCCGAGACGCCCCGCCTGCCAACGTTTCGCTACCGGATCGCGGTCGCGGCGGATCGCTCCGGCGATCAGGCGATGGCCGTCGCCGCGCTGCGTCCGCTCGTCGAGCAGCCAGAGACGGCACGCGGCTCGACGCCCGAGCTTCGGGCGCAGGTGCTGCGGCTGTTCGCCGATCTCGCCGAGCGCGCTGGCGATCTCGGCGGTGCAGCGACTGCACTCGAGGGGTTCGCTGCGCTCGCCGACGACAGCTCTCCGACCGCGCGTGCCGATGCGATGTATCGCGCGGGCGAGCTATTTCGCCGCGCTGATCGCGGTGAGGACGCCATCCGTTGCCTGGAGGCGGCGCTGCGAATCTCCGATACGCACATGCCCGCGCTCGACGCGCTCGAGACGGAGTGGCGTGCGCGCGGCGACATCGAGCGCGTCTCGGTGATCCTCGGCCGCAAGGTTGCCGCGACCGCACGGCATCCCGCGCGCCAGAAGCCACTGCTGTCCCGCCTCGGGGACCTGCAGGATCAGCTCGGACGTCCCGAGGTCGCGCTCGCCGCGCACCAGCGAGCGCTCGAGATCGATCCGTCGTGGCGGCCATCGCTGCGCTACGTGACGCTGCAGCTCCAGGCGGGAGGACAGCTCGTCGCTGCGGCGGGCGGCCTCGCACAGCTGTCGGCCGAGCTCCCCGGCGACACGGGTGTCGATCTCGCGATCGTCGCGCGCGAGCGTCACCTTGCTGCGGCCGCGCTGTCCGAGCTGGTCGCCGCCCTCGAGCCTGCACAGCTCGATGCGATTCGCGATCTCGCGCGGCCTGCGCTCGAGCGCGCGCATGTCGATGGCGCGAACGTCGCCGCGGGCCTCGCGAAGCTGCGGGGCGATGCCGTGCCCTCCAACCCGCCCTCGGATCGCGGCGTCGCCGCCTCTCGCGAGGAGGACACCGCGAGCGGCCGTGCCAGTGCGGCGAACGGCTCGGCGCTATCACTGCGCGACGCGGCGACGCGCGCGCGGCTCGCCGGCAAGCTCGACGACGCATTCGCCACGCTGGAGACGTCGAATCACGTCAGCCCCGGTGATCTCGGTGTCCTGCAGGAGCTCGTCGAGCTCGCGACCGAGATCGGCGACCACGAGGCTGCGGCACGCCACCTGACGGCACTCGCCGAGCGCACCACCGGACCTCGGCGCGGCAATGCGCTGCTCGAGCTCGCGGAGATCTACTACGACCGGATCGATGACCCGATGCGTGGTCGCGACGCGATGCGCCGCGCCGCGGACGCGTTCGGATCGGGATCGCGTCGCGATTCGACGCTACGCATGCTCGCGAGCGAAGCCCGCGGTAACCTCGCGTGGGACATCGCCGTCGAGGCGCTGTCGGCGCTCACCCCGGAGCGTCGCACGGCGGCCGACGTCGCCGACCTCGCGACCGCATTGCTGCGGGCGGGACGAGATGGCGAGGCGGTGATCGTCGTCGAACAGGCGACCGCATTCCATCGCTTCGATGACGAAGGCGTCTTGCTCGCGACGATCCGAGGTGAGCTCGAGCGCAAGACCCTGCTCGCGAGAGCGCTCGAGGAGCGCGCCGGAATGGCCGCGCGTGTCGAGGACGGGAATGCCATGCGCCAGGAGGCGACCTGGATCCGCGACGCGGTGGCGGAACCGCGGACCAAGACGCTGCCCGGTACCGGCGATCCACCACCGCTGCCCGCAGAGGTGGGCGCGCAGGCTCCGGCGGCCGCGCCCGAACCCGCACCCGAGCGCCGCGCACTCGGCCGGATCCGGCTGGTTTCCGTGCCCGCGGACGGCACGGTCGAGGACGTCGGCTGGGCGTCGGTCTCCGATCCACGGATCAAGTCCGGAC
>JACCQV010001132.1 GCA_013813945.1 Deltaproteobacteria bacterium
CTACAGCGGTCCCGTCCTGTTCGAGGGCGAAGCTGCCGTTGGCGTGCTGCGCTTCACGCTCGCGCCGAACCTTGGCGGCACACCGGTCCCCGAGGGTCTGTCTCCGCAGGAGGCAAAGACGTTCGGCGGCGCACTGACCGACAAGGTCGGCCTCAAGGTGACCGCACCGAGCCTCTCGATCGTCGACGACCCGACCGCACGCGAAGGCGGCGGCAAGGCACTGATCGGCGGCTACAAGATCGACGACGAGGGCGTTCCCTCGCAGCGCGTCGAGGTCGTCAAGGACGGCACCCTCAAGACGTTGCTGCTGTCGCGAACACCATCGCAAAAGGGCCAGGTCTCCAACGGTCACGCGAGGCGCACTGCCGAGGGTGGTGCCTTCCACGGCAGCGCGACGAACCTGTTTGTCGTCGGCAAGGGCGCGATCCCACGCGCGGCATTGCGCAAGAAGCTGCTCGCCCAAGCTCGCGCGGACGGCCTCAAGTTCGCTCTCGTGATCCGGCGCTTCGATGACGCTGCGATCACCTCGGCCCCCGAGTTCTCGCGCCGCGAGCTCGTGCAGCTGATCAAGACCACGGATCAGCAGCTCCCGCCGCCGACGGTGCTCGCCTATCGCGTGTATCCGAATGGCAAGGAGGAGCTCGTGCGCGGCGCGCAGCTCGCCGAGGTGCCGATCCGGGCGTGGAAGGATGTCCTCGGGGTCAGCAAGGAGACCACGACGTACAACTTCCTCGCGGCGAGCGAAGGTCAGCTGCAGCTGCGCCTGACCGGCGGCACCGATGATGGCTTCGTGCCGTCGGGCGGCATCGAGAGCGCGATCGTGACACCGGATCTCCTGCTCAAGGAGATCGATGTGCTGTCGACGAGCGCCGGCGAACGCCCCGCTCCGATCCTGCCGAAGCCCGGCACGTGAACGTTCGGCTCCACGCCGTCGAACCACGCAGCCGGGCGAACGGACCCGGCACCCGGTTCGTGGTGTGGATGCAGGGCTGCACGCTCGGGTGTGCCGGCTGCTTCAACCCGACGACGCACGACGTGGCCGGCGGCGGCGAGGTCGCCGTTACCGAGCTCGTCGAACAGCTGCGCAGCGCGCGCGCCTCCGGCGTCACTGGGCTCTCGCTCTCGGGTGGCGAGCCCCTGCAGCAAGCCCCGGCCGCGGCGGCACTGCTCGCCGAGGCTCGCGCGCTCGGGATGTCGACGCTCGCGTTCTCGGGCTACACGATCGAGGAGATCCGCGAGCTGCCGTCGGGCCCCGACGTACTCGCGCGACTCGACGTGTTGATCGACGGTCGCTACGTCGCCGGCGATCGCCTCGCGAGCGGCCTGCGGGGCTCGGCGAACCAGCGGATCCAGCTCCTGACCTCGCGCTACTCGCTCGCCGAGGTCGAGGCCACGCCGGTCGCCGAGATTCGCATCGGACCCACCGGTGACGTCGTGCTGACCGGCGTCAATCCGCTCAAGCTCCGGCGCTGATAAACTCGCCACGTGGTTGAGCTACCGGTGCCCGATCGCAACCGGCGCCGGAGCGGCGTGTCGATCATCCATGACGGACGAGCTTCGTGACCTGGGAGGGCGGGCGCGGCGTCTGCTGGTCGCACTCGTCGTGGGCTACGCGGCGAGCAACATCACGGTGCGGCTCGCGGCGACGCTGCGGCTCGGACTGGACAACACCGGCGCGCGCGAGTGGGGGCTGCTCTGGTTTGGCATCAGCGCCGGGACCTTGTGTTTCGTGATCACTCTCGTGTTGCTGAACCGCCGCGCGCACACGAAGTGGCGCAAGAGCCTGCTGCCTCGGGCGCGGCTACTGACCTAGCTGACGACGCCGTAGACGTTCTTGTTCTGCCGCTGCAGCTCGATCGAATCGCGGAGCTGCTCGAACAGCTGGCGCGAGGCCGGCATGCCGACGATCTCGATCATCGGCGTGGTCGCATCCTGCGCGTAGACCTCGATGTGCGCGATGCCGAGCACGCGGTCGATGAGGTTCTGCTTGTACGCGACATCGCGGCAGCGCCACAGCTGCAGCACATCGATGCGCTTCGACAGCAGACCCTTCTCGGTCTCGATCACCGTGTTGGTGACCCGGAACCTGATCGAGCGGCGATACAGGTTCATCGCGAACATGAACACCACCGCAGCCGCGAGCGGAATCACGACATCGAGCGCGCGCGTCATCGTGCTGGTCGTCAGCGGGTCGCGCACCATCCGCATCACGGCGATCGCGATCACCGCCAGGAAGGCGGCCGCGACGTAGTACCCGAGGTAGGCCTTCCACGACGGGATGCCGCTGTAGAGCACCTTCTTGTCGCTTTCGAGCTGGTCGTCCTTGGTTGCGCGCGCGAAGGGCGGCACTGCGCGTTCGGGCTGGCCAGCCGGAACGGGCGGTTGTCCCACGGCTGCCTGGACCTCTGCTGCCTGGTTCGGCGCGGCGCTGAGGAACGAGTTACAGAAGCGACACTTGATCGCTTCGTCCTGGATCTCCTCGGCGCAGAACGGACATTTCTTCATCGCTACATCCGATATCCGAGGCCGACCATGAAGTCGATCTCCGTGAGTGAGTCGATGTCCTCGCGAAGGCCTTCCTTGGGAGGGCTGTACGAGAACGCGAACGGGGCGGCCGTGACGACCAGGTTCGGCGTGATGGCGAAGTCCGCGGAGACGCCCACGCGGATATGGGCCATGCCCAGCGCTCCCGTGGTCTCCTGGTTGTCCGTGAACGGACTCTCGCTCACGCCCATGAAGAACAAGCCGCCGAGGCCCAGCTCCCCGCGGATCGCGACCTTGGGGTGCACGGAGTACGCAGCACCGACGTTCGCCATCACCGCGACCAGGGACGCGGTGCGGCTCTCGCCTCCTGCTCCGGCCATCTTGAACGGGACGCGGGTATACGTGAAGCCCGCGCCGACCTCGACCAGCAGCTTGTCCGCGACGGGGATCGGGTATCCCGCGAACAGGGCCAGGGTCGCCAGAGTGGGAATCTCGACGTCGCCCGCGGTGAGGCGTGCTGCGCCGGCGGTGAGGCGCACGGCGATCAAGCGGGGCGCGGTGTCGTGTGCCGTCTTCGTGATCCCGTCACCGTCACCATCGCCAGGCGCGGAGACATCGGCGACCTGCTTGTCGACCGGCGGAGTCGGTCCGTCGACCTCTCCGGCGGGCGTCAGGTTCGTATCGGGAGGCTTGTTGCGGATCGCCTCCTGCTGCCGGGCGCATTCGTCGAGCTCCTTGATCCGCTCCTCGATCTCGATGCGCTTCTCCGGCTTGAGCGGCTTCTTGAGATCGTTCTCCTTGAGAGCCAGATAGCGCTTGTAGAAGAACTGCGCATTGCTGCAGTCCTTGTTCTGCCGGTACGCCTGCGCGACGTTGTAGAGGTACGCCGCCTTCTTGCTGTCGACGGGCTCGAGCTCGAAGCCCTTCTTGAACGCCTCGACCGCGGCCAGGAAGTTCCCCAGGTTGTACTGAATCTCGCCTGCCTTGTAGTAGTCGTCCGCGGTCTGCGGCTGCGCGAAGGCGAGAGCCGGCGCCAGCAGTGCCGCGCACACGAGGGAGATCCCAGTCCTGTTCAGCATGTCACTCCGGTCTCTCGAGCTTGGTGTCGTCCACGCGTCCCGAACCACTACCTCGCCCCGTCGTCGCGCCGCGCTTGCGGAGCTTCACCGACTTCTCCACGTCGCTGGTGACCGGGAGCTTCCTGAGAACGAGGTCTTCATGCAGAGCTAGCTTGAGCGTGATCGTGACCGCGCCCCTCGCCGGATCGATCTCGAGCGGCGTCGGCGTCCGCCTGCCGGTGTCCTTGCCGTCGAGCCAGATCGCCGCACCCGCCGGTGCCGTCTTGAGCGTGATCGTCGACCTCGCCGGGATCACGGCACTGCCCGATCCCGCGGAGCCGACCTGCGAAACCGCGCTGCCACTGCCGGCGCCCGAGCCACTGTCCACCGCGACGACACTGGACGCGCTACCACTGCCCGCGCCGGATCCGGCCGCATTTGATCCGCTTGCGGCCGAGCCCGCCGCGCTGCCGCGAGCGATGACGAGATCCTCGCCTGCGCTGCCCGCGCTGCCGACCACGGCACTGCCGGCACTGCCGAGCGCGGCACTACCGGTTTCGGTAGCGCTGCCTGCAGCAGGCTCGGTACGTTCGTCCGCGGGCTTGTTGCTGAGCACGACTCCGACGGCAGCGCCCGCCGCGGCGAGCACGAGGATCCCCGCGATCACGAATCCCTTGTTGCCCCGCGCGGAACGGATCTCGCCGGCCGCGGCGCCGAGTGTCGTCGGCGCGGGCGTCGTGGGAGCGTAGATTCCCGACGCTGGCGAGTAGATTCCCGAAGGCGCCATGAGCGACCCGGGAACGGGGGTGTACGGATTGGGCGTCATCCGGATCGGCGGCAGCGGCGCACTCGACGGCATCAGCTGGCGCTGCAGGAACTGGCCCGGACCGCCATGCGCTTCGACATAGCCGACCGGGTCGGCCATCGCGCGCATGAACTCGTCCATCGTCGGGTAGCGCATGTCGGCGCGCTTCTCGAGTGCCTTCAGGACCACGACCTCGACGTGCGCCGGCAACATCCGGAACTGCGAGGGTGGGATCGGATGCTGCGTCAGGTGCTGGACCAGGATCTCGCCGTAGCCTTCGCCGATGAACGGCACGCGGCCCGTCAGCATCTCGTAGACCACGCAACCGAGCGCGTAGATATCGGTTCGCTGGTCGACGTTCGCGCGCCCCTCGCACTGCTCCGGGGACATGTACGCCGGCGTGCCCATCACGATCCCGGTGCGTGTCTTGTGCGAGCTCTTGGTGTCGCCGGTCAGCTTGGCGATTCCGAAGTCGAGCAGCTTGACGAAATCAGGCTCGCGGCCGCGGCGCTGGAGCATGATGTTGTCAGGCTTGAGATCTCGGTGAACGATGCCGGTCTTGTGCGATGCTCCGAGAGCGTCGGCGACCTGCAGCGCGATCGCGAACGCGCGCTCGGGTGGCAGCGGGGCCTCGGCACGGACCAGCTGCGACAGCGTGGCGCCCGGCAGGTACTCCATGATGAAGTACACGAGCCGCTCGCGACCCGGGATCCCGGTCTCCAGCACCCCGTAGTCGACGATGTCGACGATGTTGGGATGGCCGATGTTGTTGACCGCCTTGGCCTCGTGGAAGAAGCGCTCGGCGACCTCCTCGTTGCCCGAGAACTCGGCGTGAAGGACCTTGAGTGCGACCTTCTTACCGATGGCCGGGTGCTCGGCCAGATACACCGAGCCCATGCCACCTTCGCCAACCTTCTGGGTGACCAGATAGTTGCCGATGGTTTGCCCGATCAGGTGGTCTGGCTGCGGGGGCCCTTGTTGAGGGTCCATGAGGTCTCCGCGACGCATCATCTTAGCTCACGTCCTGGTGAAAAGTCGCGGCGTGGGGGGTGGCGTGTCACGATATATCCATCGATGCGCACCCTCAGTTTGTGGGTAGTTCTTGGTGTGCTCTGCGTGATTGGCAGTCGGCCGACGTGGGCCGATGACCTACCCGAGATCAAGTCCCGCTCCGCGATCGTGATCGACGCAGTGACCGGCGCGGAGATCTTCGGGAAAGGCGCCGACGAGATCCGACCGATCGCGTCGACGACCAAGATCTATGTCGCGATGGCAGTCCGGAAGCGCGGCATCGACCTCGATGGCTGGACCGAGATCACCCGCGCCGACGCCAAGGCCGCGCGAGGGGGGGCACGGACCCGGCTCGACGTCGGGCAGAAGTTTCGCAATCGCGACCTGCTGCGCGCCATGCTGATGGCGTCGGACAACCGGGCGCCGACCGCGCTCGCCCGCGCGGCGGGCCTCGAACCAGACGCCCTGGTCGCCGCGATGAACAAGATCGCGAAGGAGCTCCACCTCAAGCGGACCCGGTTCACCGATACCTCGGGACTTCGCGGCAACGTCTCGACCGCGCGAGAGATGGCGATCGCACTGCGCGCCGCGCTCGAGGACGATGTCCTGCGCACGATCATGGGCGAGCAGTTCGTCGAGGTCATCTCCAAGAATCGCTACGCCAAGATCGGCTACGGCAATACGAATCAGCCGCTCGTCGCCAGACGGTACGATGTGATCGGCGGCAAGACGGGCTACACGACGGCCGCTGGCTACTGCTTCATCACCGGCGCGAAGTTCGAGAACCGCGAGGTCGTGATGGCGTTCCTCGGTGCCGAGGGCAAGCTCACCCGGTTCGGCGACTTCAATCGCGTCGCATCGTGGATCGATCGTGGTGCGCCCGGCTCGAAGGTCGTGACCAAGCGCCCGCGTCGCGCACCGCCGAAGCTCGACGTCGAAGCGCGCGGTCGCGTCGCGGCACCGTAGCGACCGCCGAGTCATGGCATGCTCGTCGGGTGAGCTGGAACCGGCGTGACGTCCTCGGCGCGCTCGGCGTCGGATCGGCTTCGACGCTGCTCTGGGCGTTCGGATGTGGTGCTCCGCCAGCGCCGTTCGTCCTCGCGCCGCAACAGGCGAGTGGGGAGGTCCGCGCCTGGTTGCGTGATGCCGTCGCCCGCCTTGCGACCAAGTACCAGGTCGTCCACGCGCTCGCGGTCAGCCGGCGTCGCACGACGGGCGCGATCGATCTCGGAGGCACCGGTGTCGCCCGCGCGCGGCGTGATGGCGTCGTGCTCACGATTCGTGATCGCGACGGGATGTGGCACGAGCACGTGTCGTCGGATCTCAGCGCCAAGGGCGTTCTCGAGGCGGTGCGTCGCCTCGCGGGTGCGGTGCCGCCGTCGAGGAT
>JACCQV010001158.1 GCA_013813945.1 Deltaproteobacteria bacterium
GTCCTATGTCGTCGAGCTCGAAACGCGGCGCGCCGCGATCCTCGCGTCGGTCACCGAGCAGGGCAAGCTCACCCCCGAGCTCGAGGCCAAGCTGCGCGCGGCGGAAGGAAAGTCCGAGCTCGAGGATCTGTACGCGCCGTATCGCCCGCGTCGCAAGACGCGCGCATCGGTCGCTCGCGAGAAGGGCCTCGAGCCGCTCGCCGAGAAGATTCGCGCGCAGGGTGCCGATGGCGATCCAGCTACGGAGGCCGCGGCGTTCGTGGCCGAGGGCGTTGCGACGGCGGAAGATGCACTCGCGGGCGCCCGCGATATCGTGGCCGAGCTGATCGCCGATACCGCCGAGGTCCGCACCTGGGTGCGCCGCGAGTATGCCGAGCACGGCGAGCTCGTCTCGACGGTGGTGCCCGGCAAGAGCGACGAGCCGACGAAGTTCGAGCAGTACTACCAGTTCGGCGAATCGGTGAAGACGATCCCATCGCACCGGTTCCTCGCGATCCGTCGCGGCGAGGCCGAGGGCGTGCTGCGCGCGCAGGTCATCGTCGACACACAGAAGGTCGGCGTCGGCATCGAGCGACTCGTCAACTTCGACGCAGCATCCCCGTGGGCGCCCCAGCTCCAGCTCGCGATCGCGGATGCGCTCAAGCGCCTGCTCGCGCCGAGCGTCGAGAACGACGTCCGTGCGGAGCTCAAGCAGCGATCCGACCTGGCGGCCGTCGACATCTTCGCCGGCAACCTGCGCAACCTCATGCTCGCGGCGCCGCTCGGCTCCGCGGCCGTGATCGGCGTGGACCCGGGCCTCCGCACCGGCTGCAAGTGCGCCGCGATCGATGCGACCGGGAAGTTCCTCGGAACGGTCACCGTCTACATCACGCAGGGTGATGCGCAGCTCGCGAATGCGAAGGAGGACTTCCTCGCGTTCGTGAAGAAGTTCACGCCACGCGCGATCGCGGTCGGCAACGGCACCGGTGGCCGCGAGGCAGAGCAGTTCGTGAAGCGAGTGCTCGGCGACGCCGGCCTGCGCGACGTGCCTGACGCTCCCTTCGTGGTCCAGGTCAACGAAGCCGGCGCGAGCGTGTACTCCGCTTCGGACCTCGCGCGCGAGGAGTTTCCCGAGCTCGACCTGACGATCCGCGGTGCGATCTCGATCGCGCGTCGGCTCCAGGATCCACTCGCGGAGCTCGTGAAGATCGAGCCGAAGTCGATCGGCGTTGGCCAGTACCAGCACGACGTCAATCAGCCGCTGATCGCCAAGCGCCTCGGCGACGTCGTCGAGGACTGCGTCAACAAGGTCGGCGTCGAGCTCAACACTGCCAGTGCGATGCTGCTCGGCTACGTCGCCGGTATCGGCAAGTCACTCGCGAAGAAGATCGTCGTGCACCGCGATACGCACGGCGCGTTTTCCGCGCGCGCGCAGCTCGCCGACGTAGGCGGACTGGGCCCCAAGGCATTCGAGCAGGCGGCCGGCTTCCTCCGGATCGCGAACGCAGCGCATCCGCTCGATCGCTCCGCGGTTCACCCCGAGCGCTATCCACTGGTCGAGAAGATGGCGACCGACCTCGGCGTCGAGCTGCCCGCACTGATCGGGAACCAGGAGCTCGTCGACAAGATCGATCTCTCGGCATATATCGGCGACGAAGTCGGCGAACCGACGCTGCGCGACATCATTGCCGAGCTCGCGAAGCCCGGCCGCGATCCGCGCGCCGAGTTCTCGCCGCCGAGCTTCCGCGACGACGTCACGTCGATGGAGGACCTCAAGCCCGGCATGGTGCTCGAGGGCATCGTCACGAACGTCACCGCGTTCGGCGCATTCGTGGACATCGGCGTGCACAACGACGGGCTCGTCCACGTCTCGCAGCTCGCCGAGCAGTTCGTGAAGGATCCGGCCGAGGTGGTCAAGGTCGGTCAGAAGCTCACGGTGCGTGTCCTCGAGGTCGACAACACGCGCAAGCGGATCGCGCTCAGCGCGAAGCGCGGCGGACAGGCCGCTCCGCGCCAGCAGCGTGGCGATGGTGGCGCGCAACAGCAGCGCGCCGATGGACCCCCGCAGCAGAATCAGAATCGGCGCGGCGGTCGTGGTCGCGGCGGTGGGCAGGGCGCGCCGCAGCAGCGCGGTCCCAACCAGGGCGGCGGGCAATGGCAGGGTGGGCAGGCGAATCCGAGCCAGGGCGGCGATCCGAATCAGGGCGGCGCCTTCCAGGGGGGTGATCCGAACTGGCGCGGCGGAAACCAGGGCGGCGATCCGAACCAGCGCGGTGGAAACCAGGGTGGTCGCGGTCGCGGCCGTGGGCGTGGACCGCAGCAGGGCGGACCGCAGCAGGGCGGACCGCAGATCGATGCGAGCATGCAGGCCGGACTTGCCGGCGATCCAGGTCCGCACGCGAACGCTCCTGACTCGTCAGCGTCGGATCAGGGTGGTTCGAATCAGGGGGAGCGCCGGCAGTGGCGCGATCGGTCCCCGGCTCCGGGCGAGCAGGTGCAGGCCAGCGGCGGCGAGCCGGGCCAGAGCGGCTCGGGCGATCAGCCGCAAGGCTTTCCAAATACGGGCGGGCCGCAGTGGCGCAACGATCACAATCAAGGCGGTCAGCATCACGGCGGTCCGAACCAGGGCGGTCAGTGGCGCGGCGACAACCAGGGCGGTTCGAATCAGGGTGGTTCGAATCAGGGCGGTTGGAACCAGGGTGGTCCGAATCAGGGCGGCCCGAACCAGGGCGGTTCGAATCAGGGCGGTTGGAACCAGGGTGGCCCGAATCAGGGTGGCCGGAACCAGGGTCGAGGTCAGTGGCGCGGTGATCAACACCAGCGTGGATCGAATCAGGGTGGTCAGTCGCGCAGCGATCAGAATC
>JACCQV010001167.1 GCA_013813945.1 Deltaproteobacteria bacterium
ACTAGATGCTGGAAGCGAGGTTGCGGGGCAGCTTGCCGAGATAACGCTCGACGACGATCGCGTCGCCGGTGCACGACGCAATCTCGGCGTCGGCCGCGGGCGTATCGCTGTCGGCCGCGCGAGCGACCTTGCGGCCGATGCGCAGCTGCTGCGGCTCGAGGCGGAGCGCGAGGATGAATCCGACCTCCTGCCCGATTGCCGCGTGCGCAGTTCCCCGGAGGCGGCCGAGGACGACGATGTTCCCTTCGGCGCGGATCTCGGCGCCCGGGTTGACGTCGCCGAACACGATCAGGTGACCGGCGTGTTCGAGGATCACGCCCGAGCGAACCGGACCGACGACGAGGCGCGTCCCGGTGGTGGTCTCGAGCTCGGCCTCCGCGGTCGTCGCGAGCGACAGCGGCACTGCCGTCTGGGTCGGCTCGTCGAACGTCATGCCGGGGGCGACGGGCTCTTCAACGAGGTCGATGAGATCGTCGAGCTCGGTCTCCGCGAGCATCGCTGGCTCGAGGTGGAGCACGGTCTCGAGCAACGCGGGATCCGCGGGCGCAACCAGGTGCGAGATCGACATCGACCCCGTGGGCTCCTCCTCGTCGAACGCGAGCGCAGGCGGTGTCGCGGGCGATGGCGCAGAGCCGGCCGCGAGGCTCGGTTGCGGGACCGCATCGGTGTCGCGCTTGGCGGCCGAGACCTCGATGATCCGAAGGCCGTAGAGCGCAGCCGTCTCGTCGAGCCGCGCGAGGCAACCAGCGGCGAGCGGGCCGTCCTCCACCCGCACCCGGACGTCGCTGCCGCGGAAGAACCCGGGGGCTTCCTCGAGCCGCGTGATCCACGCGCGGACAATGGCGTCGATCGCAGCGGCGCCGTTGACGAAGACCTCGAGGCCGCGCGAGGTGCCGCGCAGGACCGCCGCGGGACGAAGGTCCTCCACGGTCGGAGGAGCCGGCGTCTCGACCATCAGCTGCAGTGCGTTTGATGAGTCCATAAGGTGCCCATAAAACCCGTAGTCCCTATCGGGATCACCGGGCAACTTTTCGACTACGTTCGCTGCATGTCGCGTGCAGTTCTCGCGATCCTCGTGGTCGCCCTGGTCGGAACTGCCGACGCCGGCCGGCGACGAAAGCACCGCCGCCACGTGACGAGCACCGTCGAGGCGACCGGGACCGCGGCATATCGCTACGGGGGCATGTCTGCCGAGCAGTGCGAGGCCGAGCTCGTGGCCCGCGAGATCCCGGTCACCGCGGAACCCTCCCCTGGCGTGCTCGCGGGTGTGCGGCTGACCGGGCCCCTGCATGGCGTGACGTTCCGGACCCGGCACTCGAAGGAAACCCGCGCGCCGTCACGCTGGGAGGTCGCGGACTGTCGCCTCGTGCTCGCACTCGACGACATGGCGGCGGTCCTCGAGCCGCACGGCATCGTCGAGGTCGTGCACTACTCGATGTACCGACCGCCCTCGAAGTCGTGGCCCGAGGACAAGCTCGCGACGCGTCACGCCGGCGCGCTCGCTCTCGACGCCGGGCAGTTCATCGATCGCGACGGGGTCATCTACGACGTCGACGCTGACTTCTCGGGGCGAATCGGTG
The DNA here is from genome assembly GCA_013813945.1 of Deltaproteobacteria bacterium. Lineage (GTDB taxonomy): Bacteria > Myxococcota_A > Polyangia > Haliangiales > Haliangiaceae > JABFXX01. The sequence continues at coordinate 1,581 of JACCQV010001167.1, forward strand.
CGCGGACGTGCGGGCCCAAGGCGAAGCCGCGCAAGCCGACCGCGAAGGCGCTCAAGCTGCGCGCGCTGCTATGCGAGACCGTCGCCCGGCGGGTGTTCAACGTCGTGCTGACGCCGAACCACGATCGCCCCCACAAGAACCACTTCCACCTCGAGGTCACTCCCGGCGTGACGTGGTTCATCGTTGATTGATTCGCGGGCACTCCGAAATATTTTCGGTCGAACATCGGCGAGAAAACCGTAAGCGGGTCCGTATGACATCCGGACGTGAGGCAAATTTCCGACGTGAAAACGCGGCCGAAGTCTGAGGTGTCAATCCAGCGTGACGTCGGCGCGCGTGGCTCCCGACGCGACAACTGAATGCGAGGTCGCTACAGACCTGTGCATGACAGCGAGCCAGTGCGCCCTCGTTCTCGTCCTCGCATCGACGGCTGCCTGTGGAACGGACGCGATCTACAACTCCGGTAGCCAGCTCGGCCCCGGCACTGAAGGTCTCGACCAGGGCGTCGTGACCGGTTCGGGGCCGTTCTTCGCCGAGCCCATGTTCTTCAACCGCGACGTCTCGGCGGTACCGAAGGCGGACCACAGCGACTCCACCATCGCCGCCCTCCAGGCCGCCGGCGGCTGGGGCACGGGCCTGATGAGGATCGACTTCACGATCGACGTGCTGACCGCGACGTCGACGACGCCCAGGCGGACGTTCACGCCGACCGAGGACTTCTACAATCCCGACTGCGATCACATGCCCATGCCGATCCCGGCCGGTGGCAACGTGGAGAACGAGAGCGGCTACGAGTGCACGACTGGCGGTGACTGCCATCTGCTCGTGTTCGACGCGACCGAGCAGAAGCTCTACGAGATGTGGCGCGCGAATATCAGGTCGTCGTTCGAAGGTGGATGCCTTGCGGTATGGGACGCGCTGGTCGCGCACGACCACACGCTGCGCGGTGACCAGTGCACGAGTGCTGACGCTGAGTGATCGCCACACCACCACCAAGTGGGCCGGCCTTCTCGGGCCGAAAGATCTCATCGCGCTCCGCGTGACGGACTTCGAGGTGATCGACCACGGGCCCTCGATCCCGGTCACCAATCGCTGCCGGCGCTGAAGGCCGCGAAGCGTTCCAGCGTTCGCGGAGCGGCGTAGGCGAGGAAATCGCAGGGGTTTCATGCGAAATAACTGGGCTCACTTGGAACTTAAAATACGTAAGCCATCCCCCGGGTAAAATCACACTGAGGGAGATTTCCTACATGAAATCGCCCTCAGCATTTCTCCGTGCACCGAAATCCTCCACATGAGCGCGGACTTACCTACAGAGACAGCGTCGCGCAATATGGCTACATCAGGGCAATGAAAACGAGCCGCAGCGCACTCGCTCTCATGATTGCGCTGAGCTCTGCGTGCACCACTGATGAGGTCGAGTCCGACCCCGGTGACAACTTCGGTGGTGGCGGCGGCGACGGCAGCGGTGACGGCAGCGGGGATGGCAGCGGTGGTGGCGGTGGTGGCGGCGGTGGCGGCGCACCCGGCACCGGCCCGTACTTCACGCAGCCGATGTTCTTCAATCGCGATGTGTCGACCGCCACCAAGGCCGGCAACAGCGACGCCACGATCGCAGCGCTCCAGGCCTCGGGCGGCTGGGGTGGCGGGACGATGAAGATCGACTTCACGATCGATGTGCTGACTGCGACGTCCTCGACCCCGAAGCGAACGTTCACGCCGACCGTCGACTTCTACAATCCCGACTGCGATCACACCGCGATGCCGATCCCGGCCGGCGGCAACGTCGAGAACGAGAGCGGCTACGCGTGCACCACCGGCGGTGACTGTCACCTGCTCGTCTGGGACACCACCGAGAAGAAGCTCTACGAGATGTGGCGCGCCAACATCACGTCGACGTTCCAGGGCGGCTGCCTCGCGGTGTGGGACGCGCAGGCCGCGCATACCGATACCCTGCGCGGCGACCAGTGCACGAGCGCGGACGCGGCCGGCTTCCCGATCGCTCCGATGCTGTTCACCGCCGACGAGGTCGCGTCCGGTCACATCGATCACGCGATCCGCTTCGTGCTGCCGAACTCGCGCGTCAAGCGCGGCTACGTTCGCCCCGCCACGCACGGCACCGCGACGACCGGCGGCGCGAATGCCCCGTCGTACGGCGTCCACTTCCGGCTCCGCGCCGACTATCCGATCGCGTCGCTACCGACCGAGGGTGCGCGCGTCGTCGCGCGGGCGATGCAGAAGTACGGCATGTACCACGCGGACGGCGGCACCATCGCGCTCACCGCGCAGAGCGATCGCCACACCACGGCGAAGTGGGCGGGGCTCCTCGGCGCGAGCGACCTCACCGCGCTGCGCGTCACGGACTTCCAGGTGATCGACCACGGCCCGTCGATCGCAGTCACCAACGACTGCAGCCGCTAGCGAGAGCAGTCGAGCGACGGCGACGACGTCCGCGACAGCCTCTTCAGGAACGCGTCGATGTGCGCGGTCGAGGGAGCCGCCGGCTTCACGGGCGTGGCATCAGCGCGCCAGGTCAGCGCGCACCCGCCGTCATGGGATGGTGCGGACTCGTGCGAGCCGTGGTGGCCGGGAGGAAGGGTGCAGTACACGCCGCCCCATAGCTCATCCGCGCAGACCTCGATCAATCCTTCCGCGTCCGTCAACATCGTCGTTTCCATAGGCTCGTGCGCACCGTGTGCAAATTTCGGGTGCAACGCGTCATTGCGACATCTCGGGCACTTGCCGATCCGGACTGCGACAACCTCGCGCACCGTGACCTCGGGGCGCGCGTGAAGCAGTTTCGTGAACAGCGTTCCTCGACTCGAGTAGCCATCCCGAGATACATGCAGCCATGTCCATGGGCGGCCGCCTTGCTGCGCTGTCACTCGCGCTGATCGCGTGCAGCGATCCCGCGGCCACCCCGCCGGATGCCTCGGTCGACGCCGCGGTCGTGATCGATACGACCACGAGCCTCGCGGCGCGGTTCGGTTCGGTTCAGCGGACGCTCGATCGCGCGTACTTCGGCGTCACCCGATCGGCTTCTGGCGCGACGTTGCGCATTGAAGCGTATCGCGGTGGCGGCACGGGATGCCCGACGCAGAGCTCGCCGACGACCGACTACACGCTCGTGCTCGCGACGGTCCCGATCCCGAACGGCATGATGCCGGTCTCGTCACCGGGCAACATCCTCGACTTCGTCGGAGACCTTCTCAACGGGCAGCTCGGAGCTGCCGCGACCGCGGTCACGATCACACCGCTCGCGACGGATGTTTGTGCGACGTGCAACGGAACCTTCCTCTCGGTCGATACGTCGATCACGTTCGCCGGCGGAACGATCATGGGCCATCTCTACGCTACCCATTGCGATTCGTTGGACGAGCAGCAGTGAACCGGGGGGCGCGGCTTGCGACCTCGACCTGGACCCTCGCCATCGTCGTCGCGATCGCCGCCGTCCTGCTGACGCTCGCCTACACGCTGCAGTACGCCACGCTCAATCAGGCGACGTATCTGCTCGATCCGATGCAGCGAGCGATGCCGGAGCTGTTTCGCCGCGATTGGTTCGTCAGCGAGACACCGGCCTATTTACCGGTCTCCGGCTGGCTCGTTCAGTGGCTGTTCGTTCTGGACTCCGAAGGAGCAACCTCGATCGTGATCGCTCATGTGGTCGTCACGCTGGCGACCTACGGCGCGATCTACGCACTGGTCACCGCGGCGACCGGCGGGGGCCTCCGCGCGTTCCTGCTCGTCGCGAGCTTTGCCACGGTCACGAAGGTGATCTCGATGGGCGGCAGCTACCTGCTCGTCGGCTACTTTCAGCCGTCTTCGCTCGCGACCCTCGGCTGGATCGTCGGGATGGCCGCACTGGCGCGCGATCGGTATCTTCTGTGTGGCGTCGCGGTCGCGCTCGCCGGCGCGTTGCACGCGAACTTCCTGGTGCTGGGAGTCGGCCTGTTCGCACTCTCGGCACTCGCGCGCCGCGATCTCACGCGCGCCGACTGGGCGAAGCTGATGGTGCCGCAGCTCGTGGTGCTCGCGGTGTTCGCGCCGTCGCTGCTCGCCGCATCGGGTCCGAGTGAGGAGGCCGTCGAGATCCTGAAGACCTTCCACGCGCCGATTCACTACTCACCGCCCAAGCTGATGGGCTGGATCAGAAATCTCATCGGGTGGCAGATCGGCGCCGCGGCCGCGTTGTACCTGCTGGAAACCAGCAAGCCGGCGCGCGTGCTGTGGCGGTTCTCGCTGGTTGCCTTCGCGATCGTCGTCCTGAGCACCCTGGTCATCCGCTTCACGCCGTTCGAATCGCTCACGCAGGTCCGGTGGTCTCGGATCGCTCCGTTCGGACAGCTCGCGTGCCAGGTGCTCATCGCGTGCGCGCTCGTTCGCCAGGCGATGACACCGAGGACGCTCACGATCCGGACGCGGATCATCGTCGGTCTCGCGCTCCTGGTCCCGCTGCTCGCGACCGGGTGGTACGTGCCGCGCCTGACGCCATGGCCGATGATCGCAGCTGGAGCCGCGCTGATGCTGCTCGCCGTCGGTCCGTGGCCGCGCATCGCGCGTGCGGCCGTCGGGCTCCTCGCCGTCGTTGCGCTCGCTCATGCGCTGTGGAAGAGCCCGCGCGGACCTGGCCTGTCGATGGACCCGAACGCGAGCGCGGACGAGATTGCACTCGGGCAGTGGGTCCAGGCGAATACGCCGACCGACGCGCTGTTCCTCACGCCACCCAACGAATACAAATTTCGTCTGCTCGCGCGGCGTTCGATCATCGTCGACGCCAAGTCGGCGCCGCTGAGGCCGGACCTGCTCGTGAAGTGGCGCGATCGGCTGCGCGCGATGGTGCAGTTCCCCGATGCTGCGACCTTCCAGGCGGTGGAAGCACGGTTCGCCGAGCTCACGGCGGCGCAGCTCCGCGACGTGGCACGATTGTTCGGGGCCGAGTACATCGTGGTGAACGTGCCGACGCAGTTCCCTGATCCGCCGCTGTACCGCAACGATGCGTTCGCGATCTATCGCGCCGGTCCCTGATCGAGCTGCCAGCGCGGACGAAGCTGGTCGCCGCACGTTGGTGCACCGACCTCAGGTGCACTGCCCAGACAGCGGACGTGGTCATACGCCATGTTCGCGCTCGGCTCCGGTGGGCGTCCGTTCCACAGATAGCCTTCCGTATCGAACGCCCAGTACTGTTCCGGGACTGCGCCACAGGTCTCGAGGCCCACGTCGCCCGAGGCTGTCGTTGCGAGGCAGCGGCCACCGAGCAGGAGGTGGCCAGCGCGGTCGAGCTCCACCGTCGGAGCGGCGGCACAATCGCCGAGCTCGAGAGCGTCCGTCAAACACCGATCCTCAGCACGCAAGCGCCCCGAGACCTCGGACACGCGTGTCGATGCGTACTGCCGGCCAAGCCACGTCTCGTGCGCAGGATTGATCACCGCGCAGGATGATCCACATGGACCGCAACCGTCGGCGCAGGCTTCGTAGTAGCCGAGCATCGACGTGGCGGCGGCGAGCTCCTCCGCCGTGAGAGTGGGTGCCTCGACAGCGACGTTGTAGCCACGGTGCCAGGTCATCGCGCCGGCGAAACCGACTCGCGCGGCGGCCCACAAGACGAAGCTCGCGACGAACAGGTGACTCGAGTGATCGCGACCATGTGCCGCGGACAGATCCAGTGTGTGGAGCTCGACGGGCGCGGTCACCTCGATCACATCAGCGAGCCCCTCGATCACGGTCTCCATCGTCACCGTACCCCCAACAGGTCCTTGCACGGACAGCGAGTCGACGGTGCCGTCGACCAGGTGCAGCAGCGTGTCGCGTCGGTCGCCGTCGATTCCGCCGTCGGGCAGATACAGGTTGATCAGCGAGACGGGACGATCGCGCAGGCGGCAGTGCTCACCGGACGCCACCTCGAGCTCGAGCGTTCCGCACTCCCAATCCTGGGAGCCGGCGACCGCGCCATACGCCGTGCGCGCTGCGGCGAAGAGGAACGTAGCTCGACCCGCACCGGCGGTCGTGACGTACACGGTCGTGCTCGTTCCCGCGCGGAGCGCGAGTAGCAACTCGGGCTGCATGAAGATCAGGTCGTCGTCGGGATGCGCGACAACGAGCAGCGTGTCTGCGCGTTCGACCGGAGGTCCGACGGTCGTCAGGTTGTCGCCGCATCCGACGAGCGACGCCACGACGACCCAACCAGCGCGACGTTGCTTCATGGAAGCTCGAGCGCAGGTGTCCCTCGGGTGGCCTCCGTTGGTCAAGGTTGCTATGATCTTCGCGATGCGATCGCGAGCACGGCGCTAATGGCGGGGAGGTTCCTCGTCGCGGCGGCAGCCGTCCTGATCGCACTGCTCGTCGGCCTGTGGTTCCTCCTCAAGGTCGACGACGATGCGGTGGTCGTCACAGCGCCACCCACCGAGGAACCCGTCGTCGTCGCACCGCCGACCAAGCCCGTAGGACCCAACGCGCGCCCGGCGACTCGCACCCAGATTCCGCCCGTCGTGCTGAAGCGCCCAACTCCATCGGGGACGCCAACGCCCGGCACCCCCGCCAGTGTGCCGTCCGTCACCGAAGACGCTCCGGCGAAGCCGCCGCAGATCGCGGAGGCGCTCAAGGACCAGGTGAAGTTCACGGAGAACCAGATCCTCGAGTGCAACGAGAAGGCGAGCAAGGCTGGTAAGCGCCTGCACGGCGAGGCGGCGTTCGGGTGGACGATCGCGCGGAGCAACGGCAAGATCGTGATCGAATCGACAAACACCGAGTATACGAACTTCGATCAGCCGACCACCGACTGCCTGCGCGAGGCCGCAAACGCGATGGTGTTCGATGCACTACCCGACGGGGTCGAGGCGCTCACCGCCTATCGCCGGATCAACTTCATCGACGGCGCGCTCGAGCGACAGGCGCTCAGTGACTACCGTGTGACGCGGCCCCCACCGCCACCGAAGCCATAGCGGTCAAGGAGCGCTTGCCGCGCTACGCTGGGACGATGCGGGTTCTCACCATCGCAACGATCACCATCGTCGCGCTGCTCGGCGGCCTGTGGTTGCTGATCGATGACGGTGACCACCCGGTCGCGACCGCTGCCCCACGCGAGCGCGAAGCCGAGAACGTCATGAAGTCGGAGAGCTCTCCCGTGGCCAAGCCGCCGGTGAACCACGCACCAAGTCCGCCGGTCGTGCTCGAGCGTCCCATGCGCGCGGCGGATCCCGAGAGCCCCGCACCGACGACGGCGCCGACGGTGACCGACGATGCCGCGGTCAAGCCTCCGACGATCGAGGACGCGCTCAACGAGCAGCTACTGGTGACCGAGAGCCTGCTGCTCGAGTGCAACGACAAGGCGCTCAAGGCAGGCAAGATGCTCGACGGCGAGGCCGCATTCGCCTTCACGGTCGCGCGCAAGAACGGAACGATCGTCATCGAGTCCACCGGCGTCGAGTACGCGCCGTACGGGGCCGCTGCATCGGACTGCCTCCGCGAGACGGCGCACGCGATGGTGTTCGACTCGTTGCCAGACGGTGTCGAGGCCATGACGGCCTATCGCAAGGTCGTGTTCGAGAACGGCTCGCTGCGGCGGCAATGGATGACGGCGTTCGCGGTGACGCGGCCACCCCCGCCGGTGCACTAGCCACCGGCCACCGAACCCGCCACCGGCAGGCGTGCTAACCCGGCGAGATTTCGAGCGGAAGTCGGGGCACGGGCCGTGCAGCCGTCCCTTCGATGCGCGCGAATGCCTTCCTGCTGGCTGTTTGCACGGCAGCCTGCAGTGCTGCGAGCGATGAGCCCACCGATCCGTGGGCCGATGGCAAGGCGGATGGGTTCTCGGCCGATCGCGTCATCGACGTCGTTCTGACCGAGCCGTTCTGCGACGTCTGCACTGCCGACGACAAGGCCGTGCTGTCTGCGCGCTCGAAGATCACGCAGCGGATCATTGCGTTGCTCGATGGTGCCCAGACTCGCGTCGACATCGCGAACTACACGTTCAGCGTGCGCGCGATCGAGGAGGCCGTGTTGCGCGCAAAGACCCGCGGTGTCGCGGTCCGTGTCGCGATGGACGCAGGTCAGCAGAACGGTGACACCGTCGCCACGCGCCTGTCCGCGGCCGGCGTCGAGGTTCGGTTCATCGCAGGCGGCGGCACGCCCGCAGGCCTGCAACACGCGAAGTTCATGCTGGTCGACGAGCTCACGCTGTTGACCGGTAGCAACAACTGGTCTTCGACGGGCACCTCGATCAACGAGGAGTCCACGATCGTGATTCGCTCCGTCGACGGCGATCCGTTGCTCGGTGGGTTCGCATGTCACTTCGACAAGATCTGGGCAGCCGACCACGCGGGCGCCGGCTCGTGTTCGACGCCCGAGGTCAAGTTCACCCCGAGCAGCACGCCGATCCAGATGCTCAAGGAAGAGATCACGCGGAGCCGCAAGACGATCGACGTCCTCATGCACCACCTCGCCTTCGACGATCTCGTCAAGGAGCTCGCAAAAGCTGCCGAGCGTGGCGTCAAGGTTCGCGTGATCGTCAACGCCACGGATCGCGCGGAGCACTCAGGCGCAGCCTGGACTCGCCTGCTCGCCGCCGGCGGCACGCTCCGCTACAAGCAGACGAACGCGGAGCAGTTCCAGCTGATGCACCACAAGCTGATGGTCGTCGACGATCGCGTGGTCGTGAATGGCTCCGGCAACTGGTCTGGCAGCGCGTTCTTCAAGAACTTCGAGAACTTCGTGCGCTACCGCGATCCTCGGGTCGCGCGCCCGTATCGCGAGCTCTACGATCGGCTCTGGATGTGGTCGCTGTCGGGCGCCTCGCTCGATGCGGGCAAGACTGCCGCCCAGCAGCACGCCGACGAGACGCACGTGTACTTCGGCAACCTGCACGCCCACTACGCAGCAGATGCGACGGGCGTCGCACTCGATGACGGCAAGGCGATTCGCGCGGATGCGAACGGCGTAATGGTGCCCGTCGATGTCGGCAACACGCCCGGCGACGCGGCCCGGTATGCGTACGAGTACGCGCGCGACGAGGGCCAGATGGACTTCCTCGCATTGTCACCGCACACCAGCGACGAAGGCTCGACCGATCCCGGCGACAACGCGAACATGATCCCCGAGCAGTTCGAGCAGATGGCGCTGATCGCAGACGACGTCACGCGCGGCTCGAGCGGCAGCTTCGTCGCGATGGCCGGGATGGAGTGGAGC
>JACCQV010001184.1 GCA_013813945.1 Deltaproteobacteria bacterium
GTGTTCGACGATGCGCGCTACACGCCATGGCCTGGCGGCTTCGCGCAGGCGGGTACTGCACTCGTCGCCGGGACCGCGGATCTCGTGGTCCTGCTCCTCAGCCCGGTCGACATCGCCGGTCACGAGCACGGGGCCGACGACCCCGAGTATCGGCTGGCGGCGGAGCGCTCCGATCGCGTGCTCGCGCGTGTCTTGCGCGATGTCGATCTCCAGCATGATGCGATCATCGTCGTCGCGGACCACGGGCACACGGGCCGTGGCGGCCACGGTGGCCTCGAGCCCGAGGTCGTGACCGTGCCGCTGATCCTCGCCGGAGCGGGAATCGATCGGACAGGGCGAGCACCGGATGCGCGCCTGATCGACATCGCACCGACCGTCGCCGCGTTGCTCGGTATTCCCGCGCCGGGCCACGGCCTCGGGATGACGCTGTCCGTCCTCACGCTCGATGACCAGGGTCGCGCTCGCCGCGCGGGCGCCGATCGGCTTCGCCTGTCGATCACGCAGAGCGTGGTCGCGCTCAGCGAGGCGCGCGCGGAGGTCCAGCTGCTGGAGGATCGAGCACTGCGGCTCGCGCTTGTCGGACTCGGGGCCGGCCTGGCCATCGCCCTGGCCGTGCTCGCGATCAGGCGGCGTGCCCTGCGCCTCGATCTCCGCGTCCTCCTGGTCAGCGTCCCCGCGTTCTTCGGCGTCTACTACACGTTGATCGGGACCGTGGGCCAGCGGTTCTCGCCGTCACTCGTCCCCGAGCAGGGCGACATCGCCGACTCCTTGATCAAGTACGCTGCACTCAGCATGGCCGTGCAGCTCGCGGCATCGCTGTGGGCGCTGCACAAGCAGCCGTCCTTCGCGCAGCGGCTCGCTGCCGCCAACGGCATCGCCCTCGTCTGTCTCATGCTCACCCTCATCCCGGCGGGGCTGCTCTGGGCGTACTTCCCGGCGCCGTACGTGCTCTTGCCTGGCCCGTTCTGGCTCGTGGTCATTCCCGCCGTGCAGGTCGCGGTGGCAGCCGCCGCGATCAACGTGGCGCTGACACTCGTCGTCGAGGTCGTCGTGTTCGCGGCCGAGGCCTGGCAAAAGCATCCGCCGCCGACTGCGTGATGTTGCAATCGGGCTCGTCCTCGTCCTCACGTCGCTGGTGTGCCTTTGCCGATCGTTCCGCTGGCCGTGGTCGACGAGTCCGAGTAACAAGAACCTCGTGATCCGACAAGCCGTCATCCTCGCCGCTGGCAAGGGAACCCGCCTTCGCGCCGAGGGCGACGAGCTGCCCAAGCCGCTCCACGTCGTTGGCGGCATGCCGCTGATCAAGCGGACGATCTTGACGCTCGGCGCCGCCGGGGTGACCAAGGTCGTCGTGGTCACCGGCTATCAGGCCGCAGCAGTCCGTGCGGCGCTGCTCGACCCCGCGTACGCGGCGGCCGGCATCGAGGTGGTCCCGGTTCACAACGCGGACTTCGAGAAGGCGAACGGCATCTCGGTGCTCGTCGGTGGCGGCGCCCTCACGGGGCCGTTCATGTTGTCGATGGCCGATCACATGTACACGCCGGCGATCGCGCGGCTCGTCGCGAGCCAGGATGTGACCGCCGCGGATCTGTTCCTCGCGACCGATGTCCGCACGAAGGACATCCTCGACATCGATGACGCGACGAAGGTCCGGAGCGAGGACGGCCAGATCGTCGAGATCGGGAAGCAGCTCACGGCGTTCGATCGGATCGACTGCGGAGTCTTCGCAGTGACGCCGCGCCTGCTCGAGGAGCTCGTGCGAGTTCGCGCGGAGCGAGGTGATTGCTCGCTCACCGACGGTGTGCGGCGGCTGGCAGAGGCGCGACGAGCCCGAGTCGCTGACATCGGCGATGAGCTGTGGCAGGACGTCGATACTCCCGCAGACCGCTCTCACGCTGAGGCGCTATTCAAGGATCGAGATCCGCTCGCTCGGTAACGTAGCCTCGGAGTGCGATGCAGTCGTTCTGGTACCGCACGTTTCCCCGGCTGACGTATCTCGCGCGACGGGTCTCGGGCGCGAACTACGAACGCGAGATGAGCTCCTCGACGTGCTCTGTGATCCCGAGCGCACAGGCATCGATGTCGGCGCCAAGGTCGGGATGTACACGTACCGGATCCGCGCGAGCTCGTCGGATGTGCTCGCGTTCGAGCCCATCCCGCTGTTCCACACCATGCTGAAGAAGGTGTTCGACGGTAAGCGGGGAAGAATCGAGCGCGTTGCAGCCTCGTGCTCGCACGGCACGGCCACGCTGCGGATGCCGTTCGATCACGCAGGCGACGCGCAGTTCGGCCGCTCGACGATCGATCGTGCGAACCCGCTGATCCATCACCAGGTCGCGAGGACGGAGGACATCGAGGTCGAGACCCGCACGATCGACGAGTACCAGCTCCCGAGCGTCGGCTTCATCAAGGTCGACGTCGAGGGACACGAGGTTGCCGTGCTCGAAGGCGCGGCGAATACCATCGATCGCCACAAGCCGAACCTCTTGATCGAGTGCAATGACGACCACCAGCCCGATGGCCGCGCGAAGCTCACAGCATGGCTGGACGCGCATGGTTACGATGCGTTCTTCGTCGACGGACACGCGGTGAAGTCGATCGATCAGTACGACCGCGTCGAGCACTGGGACAAGCAGACGATCGAGAACTTCATCTGCATCCATCGTTCGCGGCCCGACGTCCACGTCAAGCTCGTGGCGCGCGTCGCCGTTGCCCGGATGGGCAAGGTCCCGCAGTGAGTCAGCGCGCGCGCATGCCGCCGTTCGCGACGTGCAGCACGATCAATACGAACTGACTCGCGGCGATCGCCGCGTACCAGGTCACCGCGATCTGCGGCAGGCCCACCACCGCGAGACCGAGAAACGCGAGCAGGAAGACGTCGCGCCGCACCAGCGAGCGGAAGGCGCCGCCGATGCGGTTCATCAGCGTCGGTTCCGACAGGAGCGCGGTCACATCGACGCCCGGCTTTTCGAACCACCACCGGAAGTTGAACGGATTCCCCGAGCGGTGAACGAACGCGAGCTGCGCGTAATACAGGAGGTTGTGCACCATGAACGCGGCGCCGGCGCCCAGGCCGACCCACGTCCACCACCACTGACCCGTGAGCGCGGTCGCGGCGAACCCGAGCGCGGTCCCGTAGCCGACGTTGACCTGGTCATCGAGGACGTTATCGAGCCACTCGCCGATCTTCGACGACTTGAACTTGAGTCGCGCGATCTCGCCGTCGCAGCCGTCGAGGATCGACTGGAGCTGGACGAGCAGGGCGCCGAGCGCGAGCGTCGCCCAGATGCCCTGGAACACGAGCACCACACCGAGCGCGCCGATGACGTTCGCCACCACCGTCATCTGATTCGGAGTGACGTTCGTGCCGACCAAGCGCCGGGTGACGAACGTCGAGATCGGTCGGTTGATCCAGCGTGACACCGGAC
>JACCQV010001191.1 GCA_013813945.1 Deltaproteobacteria bacterium
GCTCAAGGATGGGCGGCGGGCCGTGCTGACGCTCGACCTCGAGCTCCAGGAGCTCGCCGAGAAGCTGCTCAACGAATCACGCGCGCCACGCGGCGGCATCGTTGTGATGGCGCCCGACGGACGCATCCTCGCGCTCGCCGGTCGCCGGACCGAAGATCCCAAGGGCTCCCGCGAGGGGACGTTCGACTGGCGCCTCGCCACCGACGTGTGGGCACCGGCGGCCTCGGTCTTCAAGCTCGTCACGGCGAGCGCGCTCGTCGTGGCCGGCGTCGGCGGCGACGACAAGGTCTGTTACCACGGCGGTGTTCGCTCGGTGATGGAGTCGAACCTCGTCGACTCCAAGCGCGATTCGCGCTGCGAGACGCTGTCCTACGGCGTCGCCCACTCGAACAATGCGATCCTCGGCAAGCTCGCCTACCAGCGGCTGATGCCCGACACCCTCGACGGCATGGCGCGCACGCTCGGCTTCGGTCCTGCGACCGGCGGCGGCGCCCTGCCCGGCACGGAGCTGCCCGGCAACTACGGCTCGGTCGCGATCCCGACGGCGCACGATCTGTCGTTCGCCAAGACCGCCGCCGGCTTCATGAACGCGCAGCTCTCCGTCGCGGGCGGCGCCCTCCTCACCGCAACCTTTGCCAACGGCGGCGAGCAGCCGGTACCGCGCTTGATCTCGTCGATCGACGGCAAGCCACACCTGAGCCCGAAGCCGAAGCGCGTGCTCCCCGCCGCGACCGCGCGCGCCGTCGCGAAGATGATGGTCGCGACCTGCGCCTCGGGCAGCGCGGCGAAGTCGTTTCGCCGCAAGGAGCTGATGGTCGCCGGCAAGACCGGCACGCTGTCGCGCAACGAGCCGTTCTTCATGGAGCATTCGTGGTTCGTGGGCTTCGCGCCCGCGGACGAGCCCGAAGTGATCGTGTCGGTCCTGCTCGGCAACCCCGAGAGCTGGCACCTGCGGGGCCACGAGGCTGCCCGCCGGCTCATCGACCGCGCGCTGACTGCCAACCAGCGTGAAAAAGATCGCACTGCTTCCGTGGAACCGTCCGTTCGCAAGCAGTGATAGAATCAGAGGGTCGCCTGTTCGTCCGACAGCGTGACCGTCCGGGGAGGAAGACATGACCACGCTCACTTCGATTGCGGCAGCCGCTGCATCGCTCGTCTGCGCCGCGGCACTCACTGCGTCCGCGCAGAGCCAGGCAGACATCGCGTCCAAGCTCAACGATGAGGGCAAGGCCCTCATGCACGCGGGCAACGCCGCGGAAGCGAGCGTGAAGTTCCGCGACGCCGCCGCGCGCGTCCCGGAGCCGAAGTACTTCTTCAACCTGTGCACGGCGAACTACCAGCAGGGCAAGTTCGACGAGGCGATCACCGCGTGCAACGCGGCTGACAAGCACAGCCCATCGGCCGAGCTCGCCGGCAAGATCGCGAAGCTCGTGGAGCGCATCAAGGCGGATGCGGCGGAGCAGAAGATCGAGCTCCACCCGACGGGTGGTGGCGGTGGCGATCAGAACCTACCGCCTGACCCGAACACCCCACCGGATCCGAATCGGCCCCCCGATGCGAACCCCGAGATGAACCCGACCTACACGCCTGCTGTCGGCAGGCCGCCGCAGCAAGGTCTGTTCACCGGGACCTCGGCGGACAACCACTACACGTGGACCCTCGGCCTCGATCTCTACGGAGGTGGCGGCCAGGTCGGCGATGGTCGCTATGGCAACGTTGCTGGCGGCTTCCGGCTCAAGGGCGACTACTTGCTGAGTCGCGCGGCGCGACTCGGTGCGCAGATCTACCTGCAGTACTCGGCCTTCGCGCCGGGGGAGGATCAGCTCGGAGCAGCTGCCAGTCTGAGCGTCATCGACTTCGGCGTTGCCGCCTACAAGCATTTCTGCCTGCCGTCGTATGAGCGGCTGTGCATGACGCCCCTCGCCGGCATCCAGCTCGCACTGATGGCTCCGGGAGACGACCAGAATTCGACGGGCGAGACGGTGTTCAACTACTCGGCGATCGGCGGTCGCGTCGAGCTCGGCGCGCACTACGCGATCGGCCGACGGTTCGAGCACGTGATCGGCGTCGGCGTCGGCATCAACGTGTACTCGGCGGTGATCTCCGACAGCGAAGACTTGATGGCGTCCGACGTTGGCCTCGACAAGGGGGGCGCGGCTGCGTACCTGAGC
>JACCQV010000029.1 GCA_013813945.1 Deltaproteobacteria bacterium
GGCCTCGTCGCTGCGGTCGATCGCGCGCAGCTGATCGCCGATCGTCCGGCGCAGCTCGCGGGGATCCGTCCGACGCAGATGATCGGCTCCGCGGCTACTGCACCGGCGCGTCCGACGCGCAGCGATGCACGCGTTCCGACGTTGCCTTGGCTCGTCGGACCGACCGCGGCGTTGCGCGGCCAGGCCGCTTCGACGACCGCACTTGGCGCCACGGCGTCGGCCATGCCCGCCGCTCTGTCGCATGTGGCGTGGGCCGATCGCTGGCTCGCGCGATTTGCCGGTGCGACGCCGCAATCTCTCGACATCCTCCACGCAGCGTCAGCCGGCTCGCCCGAGCAACGCATGTCTGCGCTCGCGGCCGCGGCGCCGGGCGCGGTGTTCGTCGCGCCGATCTTCGACACCGAGACGATGCGGACCCGGATCACGACTCCGGTCGAGGCCGCTTCCCCCGCGCAGATCGCGAGCAGCGCGGCGATGGCTCCGGGACCGACGCTGATCCCGGCACCGCAGCCTGTCGAGCGGTACGACGATTCCGCGGAGACGCCGGACGACGTGTTCCTCCAGATTGCAGCTGCGGCCGCGTCCAAGCGCGCTTCGGCCGTGACGCCAGTTGTGGCCCCAGCCTCGGCCGCGACGGCGACGGCCACGGCCGCTGCGACCACCTCCGACTTCGAGCGCTACACGTTGGCCGATGCGGTGGCGCATGCGGCTCCGTCTGCACCCGGCGCCGGTCTATCCGCCCAGCTCGCATCATCCCCGTTCGCCTCGGCACTGCGCCACGTGCTGCCGCTGCCGGCCGGAGCGAGCTTCGACGTTCGCTCGCTGTTCGGAGCGGGCCTGTCCGCAACCTACCTCGCGGGTCTGCTCGCGCCCGAGTCGCGCGAGGTCGAGATCGCCGGCGCGACGTCGCCGATGTGGGCCTCGTGGGGCGCGGCCGATCCGAGCAGCACTCCAAGCGAGCGCGACGCGCCGAGCTTCGATGCGACGTACGTCTCGCCCGAGATCGAACGTACGTCCGACGCGCAGCCCGCGGATCAGCAGCAGGGCAGTGCGACTGATGCGCCGGCGGTCAGCGCCGCCGCTGCGACCGCCGCCGCGATGGAACCACTGACGACGCTGCGCACCGCGCTGCTGTCGTGGACGATGTCGACCGAGCCCGGCGCAACGAGCAGCGTTGCAGACGCATCGTCGATCGCGACCACGGAGAGTGGACCGATCACCACGGCTGCTGCGCGCGCGATGATCGAGTCGATGAGCCTGCCGATGGTCGGCGATGCGGCCACGCCGGCCGAGCGCATGGCGTCGTGGAGCTCGCCAGGCATGCTCGCCGAGCGCGCGCAGGGTTGGTCGGTCGCCCAGGAGCGCTCGGCGTCGGATCTCTCGCTCGACTTCGTGACGCCCGAGCTGGTGCTCGCCGCTCGAATCTACGGTCTCGGTCCCGCCGAAGCCGCGCAGGCCGCGCGGCTCGCGATCGCCGGACCTGGTCACATGTCGGCGATGGCCGGCGCCGTCGATCGCACCTTCGTGCAGGCGATGGCGATCGAAGCGGATCGTCGCGAGGCGCGGATCGCAGGGCAGGCGAGCCCGAGCGGCATGACGGGCGCGGAGGCGGCACGATCGGTGAGTGCGCGTCCTGCCATCACCACGGCACACCCAGGCTCCACGACGGCAGCGGACGATGACGCAGGTTCTGCGATGCGGATGTACGCGTCGCCCGGTGCCGCGTTCGGTGTCGAGCGGCGTTCGCCGCGCGGTGCCTTCCTGTGGCCATCGGCGACCGTCGCCGCGCTTGGTCTGCATGCGGCGTCACCCGATGGTCAGCAACAGATGCCACTCGCTGCGCTCGAACTGCTCGCCGCGCAGGCGGTCGCCGAGATCGGGACGTACGCGGCGCTCGGTGAGCGCGCGTTTGCACCGACGGCCGATGGCGCAGTGCGCGACGCTCACGGTGGCACCTCGAGCGAGATCGCGAGCATGGGCGAGAGCGCCAGCGCGAGCGCAGGTCGCGCTCCCGCGATGCCGGGTATCGGTGCATCCATCGAGTCGAGCGCTGGTGAGCCGGCCGAGGCCGATGTGCTCGGCGCCGCTGCAGCGCTCGTTCCAGCGTCGCGTCGCGCGCGGTTCAACGCGCTCTACGTGGCGCTCACCGAGTCCTCCACGGGCCGCAACTGGTCCCCCGCATCGCGAGCCGCACGCGCACTCGCGCTCGCAGGCCGCGGCGATGAAGCACCGACCTCTGCCTACGAGCGTGCCGCGACCGCGTGGGATGTCCTGCCGGTCGTCTACGCAGCCGATGGAGTGTCGCTGGCCGGAATCAACGAACGAGAGCTCTCGACCGGGATGTCGGACGGCGCCTATGGCGGACTGTCCGCCGGTGCGCCCTCGACCTATGCGCTCGGCTCCGGTCGGGCCGCGAGCCGCCCCGGTGCGCCGAGCGCTTTCGTCGAGCCCATGATCTCGATCGATGGTCGCGCGGGCGTCGGTGCGCTGTCCACGCGCGCGGGCGAGGCACTCGGCTCGTACGTTTCACCTGCCGCCTATGTGTCGGACGCGATGTCGTCGGCGTCGTCGTTGTCGTCCTCCAGCACCTCGAGCTCATCGAGCTCCGCACGCGAGTCGCAGTCACCGGCGATGCGCGCTCCAACGGCGGCGCAGGAGCTCGTGCGCACGGGGCGGCCGGCAGGTCGGTACGGTGGTGGCGAGGTCGAGATCCCGACGTGGTTCGAGTCCGCGGCTCGCAAGATGCTCGAGGATCGCAGTGGCAACGCCGATGGGATTTCGATGGCCGAGCTGACGCTCGTCTCCGCGGCTCCGGCGAGCCACGTCGCGGCCTCGTCACGCACCGCATCGGGGCCCGCGCCGCTCGCTGCCGCCAGCGTGAGTGCGAAAGC
>JACCQV010000031.1 GCA_013813945.1 Deltaproteobacteria bacterium
AGGCCGAGCACCGCGAAGGGTGCGAACGCACCCGCATCGGGCAGGGAGCCGGCAGCACAGCCGCAGCCGGCGTGCATCGAACCCTCGTCCGCGCCATTCGGCGGCTGGCAGCTGCCGTCAGTGCAGAGTTCGCCGGTCGCGCAGAGGCCGGGGTCGGCCTCGTCGGTCTGACCATCACAGTCGTTGTCGATGCCGTCGCAGGTCTCGACCTGCGGTGCCGCCGCGGAGCAGCTGCCCCACGCGCCCGCCGAGCAGGTCTCGCTACCGACGGCGCCGCACGCGTTCGAGCAGCTGCGCTGGAGCGACTCGTCGACCTGACCATCGCAATCGTTGTCGATCCCATCGCAGGTCTCCGCGGAGATCGAGCCCGCGATCGCGCTGAGCGCTGCGACGAGGTCCGTCGCGTTGTCGACCTGGAAGTAGCACTGGTTCGGGGCCGCTGGATCCGCGTTGGTCACCACGCAGTTCGGGCGCGCCGTGTTCGCGGCGACGGCCATCCGGTTGAGCGCGAGCGAGTCGACCTCGGCGCCGAAGCCGACGATCCAGGTGGTCACGCCTTTCGCGTTCAGCGCTTCGACCGCAGGGATGCCGTCGAACCGAGTCGAGGGATCGTACGGGTAGCACCACTGCCAGCCGTCGGTGATCAACACGACGTGGCGAGCACCCGCGGTGGACGCGAGGCTGGGTTCTTCGGCCGCGAGCTCGAGCGTCTGCGCCATCGGCGTGTAGTTGCCGGTTGCGGGTGGCGGCTCGGAGAGCGCGTTCAGGATCGGGGAGCGGTTCGAGAGTGCCGGTGCGACGTCGAGGCCGCCTGGCGAGCACTGGCTCGGTCGCGGGAACGTCATGAGCCCGAACTCGGCCTGGGATTCGTATTGCCCGAGCACCTGACCGATTCCGTTGACCGCGATGCTCCACTTGGTCGCACCGTTGATCGAGCCGGTGACCATCGAGCTCGACTTGTCGAGCACGACCATGACGCGTGCCGCCGAACACTGGTCGGCAGTGGCGGGCGCCGGCGCGAGGAGGAGACCGGTAGAGGCGAGGGCAGAGACGGTGAGCAGTCGGTTCATGGCTGCCGTCCCGAGGAGCAATGCCGATGCCAGGTCCGGAGCGTCGACGAGCGTCGGATCTCCGGGGCTTGGCGAGCGGGTGGCTACACGAGTGGTCGGGTCACGCTGGCCTCGAGCAACTGGATCCGCCGGGGCCGCCCGTGGGCATTCACTTGATGTGCATCAGGAAATCGGCGCGGTCACGATGATCACGGCCCGCTTCTCGTCACCGGTGATGCTCGCCTTGAACGTCCGGCCGTGCTTCTTCACCGTGAGTCGCACTGCGTTGCCCGAGGTCGCGGGCTCGTCCTTCACGATCTCCCACTTGCGAGCCTTGAGCGCGGTCCGGGCTTCGGTCACGACCGCATCGCGGCCGCGCGGCACGTCGTACGTGCGGATGCGGTCGCTCGACTTCTTGCTCTTTCCATCGTCGTGAGACACGGCATCCTTCGGCAGCGGAAACGACTCGGCCCGGGCCTCCGCGGCGACCTCTGCCTCGACGACCGGGGTGCTCGAACCAACCGCGACCGTGACGGCGACCACCAACGCGAGCAGGGTGCGGCGCATGTCCGATTCTACCTCTTGCTCGCCGCACGCGGGGGTGGCTAGTGTCCGGCCGGGGGATTCTTCCATGCGTACGCTCCTCGTCACGACGCTCCTGCTCGCCGCCTGTGGCGACGATGCACTCGACCTCGCCACGCCCGACAACTGCAATCCGCTCGGAGGATCGCGGTGCATCGCGCCCTGGCCATCCTCGGTGTACGAGGTCGACGACGCGACCACCGAGACGGGTCGTCGCCTCGCCGTCCCCACCAATACGTTGCCGACGAACATCGACAACATCGCGTTCGATCCCACGCCGTACAACCGTCACGACGGGTTCTCCTCGTCGGCACCGATGATCACGGCCTTCGAGACCGGGGTCGACGGCGCGAACCTCGTGCACTACTCGAACTTCCCGGCGAGCCTGACCGACGCGAGCCCGACGGTCCTCATCGACATGTCGACCGGCGAGCTCGTTCCGCACTTCGCCGAGCTCGATGCGCGCGTCACCGACGCACCCGCAAGCCAGGCGCTGTTCATCCGCTCGTCGGAGCTGCTCAAAGGCGGCACGCGCTACGTCGCTGCGATCAAGAAGTCACTCAAGGCCAAGGGTGGCGGTGAGCTCCCGATCCCCGACGGGTTCCAGGCCCTCGTCGACGGCGAGAAGACGAGCCATCCGCTGCTCGAGAAGGTCCGCCCCCGCTACACGGAGATCTTCGCGGCTCTGGAAGCAAAGGGCATCGCGAAGTCCGATCTCGTCGTCGCGTGGGACTTCACGACCCAGTCGCGCGCATCCGTCCGCGCCGATCTCGTGGATGCACGCACCGTGACGCTCGCGATGGCCGGTGCCAACGGAGCCGGCCTGAACTTCACGTCGACAGACACCGTGCAAGGCGACACGCGGATCGCCCGCCGGATCGACGGCACGTTCGACACGCCGCTGTTCCTCTCCAACCAGACCGCGACGTTCACGACGAAGTTCCTCCGCGACGGCAGCGGCAAGCCGATGGCGAACGGTCTCTACCGCGTCC
>JACCQV010000033.1 GCA_013813945.1 Deltaproteobacteria bacterium
CGTTCTCGCACTCGACGATGCCGTCCGTGTACCAGACGATCACGTCGCCCGCCTGGAGCTCGGTGGTCTTGGCCTCGTACTTCGAGGTGCGATCATCTCCGAGGCGATTGCCGCGGATCATCAGCGAGCCGAAGTCGCCTTTGCCGTCCGTGTTGCGGAACAGGTAGGGGAAGTTGTGGCCGGCATTCGCGTACGTGATCGTGCGGAGCTTGGTGTCCACGATCGAAGCGAAGCAGGTCATCACGAACTTACGTTGCGCACTCTCGTAGATCGCGTGATTCATGATCTCGAGGAGGCGCGTCACGGTGACATCGTCGCCATGGACGTGCCGCGCGACATCGCATGCGGCCTTTGCCGCCGCGGTGATCATCGCCGCTGGCACACCGTGGCCGGTGACGTCGCCGATCACGAGCAAGTACTTGTCACCGACGAGCTGGTTCCACGTCCACCAGTCGCCGCCGGTCTGCGCTGCCGGCTGATAGAACCCTGCGAACTTCAGCACGCCCTTGTCGACCGGTTCGGTGGTCGGCACGAGGGTCTCCTGGATCGCCCGGGCGACCTCGAGCTCCTGATCGATGCGCGCCTTCTCGGCGGTCTGGACGAGCAGGACCTCGATCTGGTTGGCCATGAAGTTGAAGTTCTCGCCGAGCAGCCCGATCTCGTCATTTGACGTGATCTCGACGCGTGCCTCGAGGTCACCGCGGGCGATCTGATCCGCTTTCCACGCGAGCTGCTTGATCGGCCGCGAGATCGACAGACCCTGGAAGATGGCGAGCACCGTACCGATCAACGCGAACAGCGCACCGACCGCGCCGGTGTAGAGCGCCGCGCGCGCCGACGCGGATGCCTTCTGATCCGATGCTGCGGCAGCGAACCACTCGATCGGTGCGAGGTCATAGCCGAGGACGACGTAGCCGAGGCGAGCGTCGGGCGGCTCGGCAGCGAGCGCGCCCGCTGCGGTCGCCGGAGTGCCCGCGAACACGGGGAACGCGAACACGCGGTGCCGCGATCCCGCCGACGTCAGCTCGAACCGGACGAGCGCCTCGCCCTTGCCGGCCGCTGCGGTCTTCCACGCAGCTTGCGCCTCGCGCCAGGTCTCGACCGCGAGGGCCCCGGTCGCCGGCGTGATCGGCTCGTGGTTGCCAGCGGCGCATTCGAGCTGTGCCGCCTCGAAGCAATGCGCGACGACCTTCTGGTTGAGATCAAGGACGTAGGCGAGCTTGAGGCCGTAGTCCTTCTTGCCGCCGGGCCCGTCCTTGGTGTCCTGCTCGACGGTCTCGCGGGCGAGGGACAGGATGTCGGGGTCACGGCCCTTGTCGAACAGGAGCTGGCTGACTGCGCGCGCGAACAGGGGGGTCCCGAACTCACCGAGGGTCTCGCGGCCGCTCCGAAAAATGTCGATCTGCTGCGAGGTTGAATCGTCGAACGCCTTGCGGACGTTGATCACGTTGAGCAGGCCCGAGCCCACGACCGTGACGATGATCAAGAGGGTCGTCGTCAAGATCATCTTGACGGAGAGGCTCGCCCCGCGCTTGGCCATCCGGTCGCGAGCTTATGACAGGCCCGACGGAACTGCTACCATTGCCCCATGGATGGGGCTCGCGACTCTACCGTCGCACCGGCGCTGCAGCTGTTCCTGACGGAGTTCAAGCGGGTCGCGAGCGCGATCGTCGACAGCTACTTCATCGTCGATCACGATCGGCGCATCGTCGACTTCAACCGCGCGTTCTTCGCACTCTTACCGCGCCAGGTCGCCCGTGGCCTCAAGGGCAAGCACTGCTACGACGTCCTCGAGCTCAACATCTGCAAGACCGAATGCATCGCGCAGCAGTGCTGGTCGGATAACCGGCATGTCCGCCTCGACGAGATCTCCGGCAACGTCGTCGGCGAGGAAGCGCAGAAGCTGCGCTTCATCCTGTCGGCTGTCCCGATCACCGACGAGGCGGGGAATCACGTTGGTGCTCTCGAGATCCAGCGCAACGTGACCGACGAAGCCGTGGTCCAGGTGAAGTACCAGGAGATGCTCGAGAAGGAAGCGCGGGAGCGCGAGCGCCTCGCGAACCAGGTTCGGGCGCGCACCAAGGAGCTGCTCGAGACCAACCAGCTCCTGTTGAAGACCCAGAAGGAGCTCCTCGCGTACAAGAAGGGGTTGACCGTCTGACCGTTGGGCGGGCCCTCCCGTGGCGTTCTGTTACTCTGCTCGAGTGAATCGCTGGGTGGTGGTGCTGGCTTTGGCGGGCTGTTACGGCCCCACCGTCCAGTTCGGCCTCCCGTGCTCCGACGATGGCTCGTGTCCCGTCGACCAGACGTGTGACCTGACCCTGAACCCTCCGCTCTGCGTCGCGATGCTCGGCGATGGCGGTCTCGGTCCGGATGGCCACGATGCGCCTCAGGCGTGCAGCGCTGGCTGCGACGGCGACACGCCGGTGTGCGACCCGGATACCCAGAGCTGCCGCGGCTGCATCGCGGATTCCGAGTGCCCGAGCGATGTTTGCCACGAGCTGATCGGAGAGTGCGTCGCCGAGGGGAAAGCGATCTACGTCGCGCCCAACGGCACCGATGGCAACTGCACCCGCAATGCACCGTGCGGCAGGTTCAACACAGCGAACCAGCAGCGCACCGCGATGCGAAACACGATCAAGGTCGCGAGCGGGGTGTACATGGATCGACTCGAGCTCCGAATCCAGAACGGATCGAGCTCGCTCGTGATCTCCGGTCCCGACCGGACGTGGACCGGTCCTCAGCTCACGCCCAACATCGGAGCTCATCGGATCATCGATCAGAACCTCACGGTCGTGATCGAGGGTGTCTCGATGATCGATGCGTCGCAGGATGGCCTGGAGTCGCTGGGCTCGGTGACGCTGTCACACGTGCGGGTCTCCCGGAGCGGCGAATCCGGTGTGGTCGGGCGCGGCCTGATGACCCGCATCCTCGACTCGCGGATCGAGGGAAGTATGACGAATGGGGTGGTCATCACGAACGGCACTGTCTCGATCGAGCGCACCGTGATCGCGGGCAACCGGGGTGGCGGCCTCGTGATCGAGTCCGGCGCAGCATACTCCGTGATCAACACGATCATCGCGAGCAACGGAACCTCGACGTCCAGCAACGGCGGCGTGCGGATCGCGGGCGTGGCACCGGCAGGGGCGCTCGCCGTGTTCCGGTTCAACACGGTCGCAGGAAATCTCCGGACGCTCGGGACTGCGAATGGCCTCGACTGCGGACGTCCCGTGGTCGTCGAGAGCACGATCGTGGCCAACCCGGTCGCCCTCGTGCAGATGGAGATGTCGACGATGTGTAGCGCGCGGACCTCACTGTTCGCGACGACCGCCCCGGCCGGCGGCGGCAACTTGATGGGCGATCCGATGTTTGTCAGCGCGACCGACTTCCACGTGCTTCCCGGATCCCCGGCCGTCAACGCCGCCCCCGCCGCCGGTGCACCTCTGCTCGATGTCGACGGCGAGCCTCGCAGCGGTGCCGATCTTCCGGACATCGGCGCCGACGAAGTTCCCTGACGTCATGCGCTGGCTCGCTGTACTTGCATTCCTCGGGTCCTGCGCGCTCACGCCGGATCCGGGGCTGCGTCTCGATCCATCGCCGCCGGGCGGCTCGGCGATTCACATCTTCAGGGCGCGTGACGGCACGCAGCTCGCGGCGATCCAGTGGAAGGCCACGACACCCGAGGTACGCGGCGTCGTCGTGCTCATGCACGGTCTGAAGGATCACACGCGAAACTACGTCGAGGTCTCGCAGCGCCTCGCGGCGTCGGGTTACGACGTCCACGCCTTCGATCTGCGAGGGCACGGTCGGTCGGCTGGACCACGTGCGGCTCCGACTAGCTGGGATCTGTACACCGATGATCTCGGTCTGTTCCTCACCTGGGTCCAGCAGCGGAACCCGGGTCGGCCGGTGTTCCTGTTCGGGCACAGCATGGGTGGTGCGATCGCCACGCTCGCCGCGCTCCGTCACGAGCCCAAGCTCGCAGGCCTGGTCCTGTCCGCGCCCGCGCTCGCGATCGATGCGCCGCCGATGTTCCTCGCGATGACGCAGCTCCTCGGATTGATGGTCCCGCGCGCCCGGGTTCTCGACCTCGCGAACCGCGATTTCTCGTCGGATCCCTTGGTGTCGCGATCGATGGACTCCGATCCGCTGATCTCCCAGGGCCCGGGCCCGGCGCGTACCGCGATCGGCCTGGTCGACGGCATGCGCATGATCTGGGAGCACATCGATCGGCTCACGCTGCCCGTGCTCGCGCTCCACGGCACTCACGATTCCTTGACCGCACCGGCGGGAAGTCGGGCCCTGGTCAACGCGGCCCGATCGACCGACAAGACCCTGCGGATCTACCAGGGGCTGCACCACAACCTCTTGCACGAGCCCGGCGGCAAACAGGTGGAGGACGACATTGTCGCGTGGCTCGACGCGCGCACCGGCGGCCCCGCCGTCCCGCCAGCACCGATGTACGCCGGTACGCTGCGTGGCGAGCCGCTCGGCTGGACCCAGGCCGTCGAGCTCGGCGCCGGTGTCTCCCAGGGCATCGGGTTCGCCGGGACCACATCGCTCCAGCTCGCGCGGCCGCGTCCGGTCGGCTGGCATGGTGGTTTCACCTCTCAGCTCGTCGGTGACTACAAGGCTGTGGCGCTGCGCCCCGTGGGTGTGGCACTGCGTGGCGGGGGCGCCGTGCTCGGTGTTTCGGCCGGCGGTGGGTTCATCACGGGCGGCTACTTCGCACTCTCCTACGGAGCGTGGGGCGAGCTTCCGCTCGGTCCCGTGCACCTCGGCTTCCTCGCCGAGCGGTTGCGCAGGGTCACGAACACCGACGACCACGGGCCGCTCGCCAGCGATCAGCTGTGGACAAGCGTCTCGATCCGCGTCGGCAACGATCGCTACTACTGGCCGAATGCGCGCGCCGGTGTGGGTCCGGTGTTCTCAGGCGGACGCGTGTGGCGCGGCGATGATCCGTCGTGGTTCGCGACGATCGGCGTCCAGCTCTACGGCGCGGACTAGCGCACCGGCGAGACGCGCCAGATCCTCTTGGCGTACTCCGCGATCGAGCGGTCGGATGAGAACCGGCCCGCACGTGCCGAGTTGAGGATCGACGACCGGATCCAGCT
Organism: Deltaproteobacteria bacterium; assembly: GCA_013813945.1. GTDB lineage: Bacteria > Myxococcota_A > Polyangia > Haliangiales > Haliangiaceae > JABFXX01. Next base: position 5,115 of record JACCQV010000033.1, read on the forward strand.
TCGCGGATCTCGCCATGCGGTGTCGACACGCTTCTGGCAGTCGACATACGAACGGAAGTCGGCGAGCACGAGGAACCGGTCGACCTCGAGCAGCTCCTGGACAAGGGGTGCAAACAGGCCGCGCTCACCGGGGGAGAACGCACCGGTCGCGATCAGCTCGATCGCGCGCGCGAGCTCTGGATCCTTCTTGAGCTCATCGCGCGGGCGGTAGCCCGTACGCTTGCGCTCGGCGACCTCGTCCGCGGTGAGGCCGAACAGGAAGAACTCGTCCTCGCCAACGGCGTCGCGAATCTCGACGTTGGCTCCATCGAGCGTACCGATCGTGAGAGCGCCGTTGAGCGTGAACTTCATGTTGCCCGTGCCCGACGCCTCCATGCCCGCCGTCGAGATCTGTTCGGACAGATCCGCGGCCGGGTAGATGCGCTGTGCCGTCTTGACGTTGAAGTCAGGGACGAATGCCACGCGCAGCCGATCGCGGGTGCGCGGGTCTTCGGCGACAGCCTGCGCGACACCGTGCGCGAGGCGAATGATCAACTTCGCGAGGCGGTACGCGGGCGCTGCCTTGCCGGCGAACAGAAACGTTCGGGGCACGATGTCCTCGCCGCTTCGCATCCGCTGCCAGAGGTTGATGATGTGCAGCAGGTTCAGGTGCTGGCGCTTGTACTCGTGGATGCGCTTGCAGTGCGCGTCGAACAGCGAGGCAGGGTCCGCCTCCAGACCATGCGACTTCAGCAGGTACGTCGAGAGCTCGGCCTTGTTCGCGTGCTTGATCGCGGTCCAGTCGTCCTGGAACGCAGGATCGGTCGCGAACGGCTCGAGCTCGTCGAGCCGATCGAGGTCACGAAGCCAGCCGTCGCCGATCGCTTCGGTGATGAGCTCGGACAGGCGCGGGTTGGCAAGTGCGACGAACCGGCGCGGCGTGACCCCGTTCGTCACGTTGGTGAACCGCTCGGGCCACAGCTCGGCGAAGTCGCGGAGGACGGTCTCGATGAGGAGCTGGCTGTGCAGCTCGGCGACGCCGTTGATGTGATGGCTCGCGACGGTCGCGAGGTGCGCCATGCGGACCGACTTGGTTCCGTGCTCACTGATCAGCGACATCCGCTCGAGGCGTTCGGTGTCACCGGGGAACCGCGCACTGACTTCATCGAGGAAGCGGCGATTGATCTCGTAGATGATCTCCACGTGGCGCGGCAACAGCCGCTGCATGAGCGGCAGCGGCCAGGTCTCGAGTGCCTCCGGCAAGAGGGTGTGGTTCGTGTATGCCATCGACCGGCGCGTGAGATCCCACGCCTCGTCCCAGCCGAGGCCGTGGATGTCGACGAGCAGCCGCATCAGCTCGGGGACCGCGAGGGCAGGGTGCGTATCATTGAGCTGGACAGCGAACGCGCCGGCGAACTCGCGAACGGTGCCGCGCGCGGTCAGCAAGCGCAGGCAGTCCTGGAGCGCACAGGACACGAAGAAGTACTGCTGCTCGACACGCAGCTGCTTGCCTGCGGGGCTCGAGTCGTTTGGATAGAGCACCTTGGTCAGGTTCTCGCTCCGGATCTTGGCCTCGACGGCGCGCCAGTACTCGCCGACCTGGAAGGCGTCGAGGTCGAATTCCTCGTCGGCAACGGCACTCCACAGCCGCAGGAAGTTGGTGGTCGTGGTCCCGTACCCCGCGACCGGCACATCGTAGGGGACACCTTTGACGATGCGCTCGGGGACCCAGCGCACGCGGAGCCGGCCGTGCTCGTCCGTCGTGTGTTCGGTATGGCCTCCGAAACCCACGCGGTGCTCGATCTCGAACCGGCGGACCTCCCACGGGTTGCCGTTGCGCAACCAGCGATCGGTGCGTTCGACCTGCCACCCGTCTCGGATGTCCTGATCGAAGATCCCGAACTCGTAGCGCAGACCGTGGCCGACCGCGGGGAGATCGAGCGTCGCGAGCGAATCCATGTAACAGGCGGCCAGGCGCCCGAGGCCACCATTGCCAAGGCCGGGCTCTTCCTCGTGCTCGATCAGCTCGTCGAGAGAGACCCCGAGCTCGGCGAGCGCCGTTCGTGCGGCGGTGTGGAGCCCCAGGGCGAGCAGGTTCGACCCGAGCTGCGGGCCGATCAGGTACTCGGCCGACAGATAGATCACCGAGCGGTGCTTGCCCTCGAGGAACGTCCGCGCCGAGCTGACCCACCGGTGGAGCAGCCGATCGCGAATCGCGTGCGCGAGGGCGAGGTAATGATCGTTCTTGGTCGCGACTCCCGGGAACTTCGCGAGCTCGACATACAACTTCGACACGTGGTCCCGGAGCAACGCTTTGGCGTCATCCCGCGGCTCTTCGCCTTCGATCATCCCCGCAGCGTACTACTGGTCAGATCAGATCGAGGAGCATGCGGCCACCGACCGTCATGACGTATTCGCGCTCGCCCTCGTCAAACGCGCTATCGACTCGTAGGTAGAGGTCGATCACGGGGGTCCGCGACGTTCCCCACGGCGTGAGCCGCAGGCTGATGTCCGCGCCGGCGTAGGCGATGGTGTTGCTGTCGCCGCGTGTGAAGCCGCCCCCGAGGCCGAGTGCGATCGGGCCGATGCCGTAGCTGACGATGGCCCGGGCCCCCATCGCGTTGCCGGGTTCGAGCTGCGCGATGCCCTCGACGATCACGCCCAGCTTCGGCTTCTCGAAGGTGCGGGGCCGGATCTTGCCCATGATGTCTTCCTTGAGGGTGGCGTACGCCGTACGGCCGATCTCCTCGAAGTCGGGTATCCCACCCTTGGCGGTGATCTGCGCCGCCTCGGCCTTGATCGCGATCTCGAGCTGGGTCTGGAGCAGCTTGTCGAGGTCGAGGATCGTCGGGATGTCGAACGTGTAGAACGCGAGGCCGAACGTGACCGCGCTGACCAGATGGGTATCCGCTCCGAACGAGGTGCCGGCGAAGGTGCCGGCGTGCGGCCCGAACGCGATCGACCGACGCACGCGGTTCCCCGCCGCTGCGGTGACATCCCCGGCGATCCCGATGATCTTCACCGCCACCTTGGCAGCGGCGTCGGCGTCGTCCTTGTAACTCACGACGGCATCGACAGCCGCCTTGGCCTTGTCCTTGAGGCCGCCCGCCGCCGCCTTCGCATCCTCCTTGAAATCAGCGTGCGCGGGCGCGGCAGCCGCGATGGTGCATGCGAGCGCCACCGCGATCGTGTTGCGAGTCATTCCAGGGAACATAAACGAGCTCGATCCTGACGGGCGGCATCCTTCACGAGTACCGCCGACGGCTGCGGCCGCGAGGATTGATCACGCGTTCTTCACGCGTATGCTCTTTGCCATGGCGGACCATCGCGCAACGATCACCTGGCAAGCCACGGCAATCCCCGCCGACTTCGTGAAGGGCAAGTACTCTCGCGAGCACGCGTGGACCTTCGACGGCGGCGTCACGGTGCCCGCCTCCCCCTCGCCATCGGTCGTGCCGGCGCCGTGGTCCAACCCCGCGCACGTGGATCCCGAGGAGGCATACGTCGCCTCCGTCGCGAGCTGCCACATGCTGACGTTTCTCTACGTCGCCGCGAAGTCCGGCTTCGCGGTCGCCAGCTACCGCGACGAGGCCGTCGGCGTGATGACGAAGAACGAGCGCGGCGTGCCGTGGGTCAGCAAGATCACGCTGGCACCGGTGATCGAGTACGCCGGTGACAAGCACCCGAGCGCCGAGGAGCTCGCGAAGCTGCACCACGCCGCGCACGACGGCTGCTTCATCGCGAATTCGGTGAAGACCGAGATCGTGGTCGCTACTTCGTGAGCACGAGGTACGCGAGCACGCCGATCGCGCCGAGCAGGATCGCGATGAGCACGAACACGAGTGCATTCGAGCGCGACGGTGCAGCGACCGGCGCGGACATTTGCTGTGAAGCGAAGCCGAAGCTGTTGCCCGGCATCACGTGGCCACCCGAGCCGAACTGACCGGGCGGGCGACTTCCGGAATTGACGTGGCTCACGTGTTGCCGGCTCGGTGGCTTGCTTCCGGTGCGGCCGACGCCCGTGCCGCCGCTCCCGGTGTGCGCGCTCGAGCGGATCGAGGGCAGCGAGGGGACACTCGGCTTGGACGTGCTGGAGAGGTTCGGAGCACTCGCGCGCGAGCGGACCTTGCCGCCCTTGCCGTCCGCGGAACCATCCGTGTTGCGGCCGAGCTCGCGCATCGCACCGTTGATCTTGTCGGGCTCGGCGAGCTTCCTCTGGTTCGAGAGGAACGCGAAGTAGGAGTCGGGCATGTCGTCAAAGTCCATGACGAGGTCGCACTCGTCACACCGGCAGGTCGGCGGCTCGTGCGGCGGCGGCCCCATGTCGCCCGTCTCGCAGAGGAGGACCTTCTCCTCGTCGCACTCCGGGCAGAAATAGGGCACGTAGAAGCTCTTCACCATGCCGTTGCCGGTGAAGTTGTTGACCAGGTTGATCTGCGCGACGATCGCGGGCGAGCACTCCACCAGCACGACGTCGGTTCCCTTGGTCTCGACCTTGCCGAGCCAGTTGACCCAGTCGCGCACGCCGCACGAGTTGATGCGCTCCACCTCGCCGAGGTCGATGACGACGGTGCCGCCGTGGATCTTGTCGGTGAGCTCGGTGAGCTCGTTGTCTTCGTCGATGACGCCGGCCAGCTTCACGAAGCTGAGGTCGTCACGATGGTGGACCGACGCTTGGAATTTCTGACTCATGACGGGTGCTGGGAAGTGTAAATCATGTATCCCGCGCTACAACGGTAGCAGGAACTCGCTCGGGCAGTCTAGCTGAGAACCCCCCGCTGCGCGCGAGAGCCGCGACCAGAAAAATACCCGGATCCGAACACGTGGATGAGTGTTCAGCTG
>JACCQV010000142.1 GCA_013813945.1 Deltaproteobacteria bacterium
GTGTCGATCGCCTCCACCCCTACGCTCGACCGGCTATGGGTTCCCGGTGCCCGGGCGGAGCTACGCGCTCACGGCAAGGCGGTAGGCCTGCCGAGCGATGACGACATGGGCAACAGCGAGGTCGGTCACAACGCCCTCGGTGCGGGCAAGATCTACGCACAGGGCGCCAAGCTCGTGAACGCGGCGATCGCGACCGGCGCGATGTTCGCGGGTGCAACGTGGCAGGCCGTGATCGACCGCGGGATGCGCGGGGGAGCTGTTCACTTCCTGGGGTTGCTGTCTGACGGCAATGTTCATTCGCACATCGAGCACCTGTTCGCGATGCTCGATGCCGCGGCGAAGATTGGGTGCAAGCGCCTCTACGTCCACGCGCTGATCGACGGCCGCGATGTACCGCCGACCAGCGGCCTGGAATACATCGATCGGACCGAGCGCTTCCTCGCTACCCTGCGGGCCTCGGGCATCGATGCCCGCATCGTCTCGGGCGGCGGCCGGATGCGAATCACGATGGATCGGTACGAGGCCGACTGGGCGATGGTCGAGCGGGGCTGGCACACGCACGTGCTCGCGGACCTGCGTGCGTTCGCGTCGGCGACCGAGGCGATCTTGACGTATCGCGGAGAGCATCCCGGCATCAACGACCAGGACCTGCCGCCGTTCCAGGTCGTGCCGGCCACGCCGATCGTCGACGGCGACGCCGTGGTGATGTTCAACTTCCGCGGCGATCGCGCGATCGAGATCTCGCGCGCGTTCGACGACATCGTGTTCACGAAGTTCGCCCGCGGCCATCGCCCCGACGTGATCTACGCGGGGATGATGGAGTACGACGGCGACCTCCGGATTCCTGCGCGTTACCTCGTCACCCCACCGGCGATCGAGCGGCCGATGGGCGAGATCCTCGCCGCCTCGCACGTCTCGCAGCTCGCGATCTCCGAGACCCAGAAGTACGGCCACGTCACCTACTTCTGGAACGGCAACCGCAGCGGCATGTTCGATGACGGTACCGAGACGTACATCGAGATCCCGAGCGACAACCTCCCGTTCGAGCAGCGGCCCTGGATGAAGGCGGCGGAGATCACCGACCGCTTGATCACGGAGCTGCGCACCGGGCGGCACCAGTTCGCCCGGGTGAACTATGCGAACGGCGACATGGTCGGCCATACGGGCGCGTTCGACGCCACGGTCCTCGCCGTCCAAACGGTGGATCTGCAGCTCGCGCGGCTGGCCAAGGCGGTCGAGGAACTCAAGGGAATCCTCGTGGTTACGGCGGACCACGGCAACGCCGACGAGATGTTCCAGCGCGACAAGCATGGCCGCGTCCAGCGGGACAAAGTCACGGGGCAACCCGTGGTAAAGACAAGCCACTCGTTGAATGCCGTGCCATTCTTGATCGACGATTCGATGCGTGGTGATCGGTACGACATCGATCCCGACCGAGCCCGCACCGGTGGGATCGCCAACGTGACTGCGACCTGTATCGAGCTGCTCGGCTTCGTCCCTCCCGACGACCTCGAGCCCTCGCTGTTGAGGTTCCGATGAGTACCAGCACGAGCACCAAGGCACTGATCGGCTTCCTCCTCGCCGGCACCGTCGGCGTGATCATCTTCCTCTTCGTTCACCTGTCATCGGATCCGGGCAGGCCGATCTCGATCCGGTCGGGCAAGGCGGCTGCCTGTACGAAGGGGCAGAAGTGTCTGCCCGAGGTCAGCTACACGGACACGAGCGGCCGCGTCTACGGGGCGAAGGATCTCGAGGGCAAGGTCGTCATCGTCAACTTCTGGGCAACCTGGTGCAAGCCGTGCCTCAAGGAGATCCCGGACCTGTCCCGCGTGTACGAGAAGTACAAGGACCAGGGCGTGATCATCCTCGGCATCCTCACCGACAACCCGGACTCGAGCCAGCTGCTCAACTTCCAATCCGATCACGATATGAGCTACCCGGTCGTCCGCTCGAACTCGGACATCATGGTCTCGTTCATGTACCCCGAGTCGCTGCCAACCACGTTCATCTACGATCGCGGCGGCCGTGAAGTGTTCTCGCGAGTCGGCGCCGTGAGCGAGCAAGCGCTGGCACAGGTGCTCGCCCCGCTCGTCGCGCAGAAGCGCTGACTAGAACTCGCCGACGAGCACGAGGCCGGCGCCCGGTGGGCCCGAGGTCGTTGGCATGATCGTCGGCGTGATCGCGAACCGAGCGTTGTAGGCGTCGACCGACTCGTGCAGCGTCTTGAAGTCGTACGCCGCGCCGCCGACGAACGCGATTGCCGACAGACCGAGTACGACGATCGCTTCGCGCTTGAGTCCGGTGCACTCCTTGAACTCGAGCGTGTTGCAGCGCTGCGTCTGCGAGTAATGAACGACGCCCCAGGTCGCGAACAGCGCCGCCGCGGCGCGGACCCCCATCCCGGGGGTGAGGTAGCGGCCGGCGTACCAGTGGCCGAGAGCAGGCGTCACCACGGAGGTCCCGAGGCTCACGTAGACGAGCGGCATGTTGATGTCGCCCTCGTTCCGCTTGCTCAGCAAGAACGCGGTCAGGAACAGAGCCCCCGAGACGCCGGTGCCCACGCCGGAGAATGCCTGCGCGGTCATGAGCTGCTTGCGCTCCGCGAGTGCGGCGGGGGCCGCGAGCGCGATCACGAGGATCGCGATGGCCACGCGCATCACAGAACCTGCGCGATCGTCTCGGGCGACGAGAACAGCCCGAACATGCCTCCGGTATGGATGAACGCCACCGTCGAGCCGAAGCGGTTCGGATCGGCGCGCAGCTCCGTGACGAGGCCGTGGAATGCCTTGCCCGTGTAGACGGGATCGAGGACCACGCCGTCGCTCCGACACAGGTCACGCATCGTCGCGAGCTCCTCGGGCCGGCTCTTCGCGTAGCCGAGCCCGACGTGACCGTCGACAAGGTCGATGTCAGCCTCGGTGACGTTGGCGCCCAGCTGCCAGCGCTCCTCGGCCTCCGCGCAGATCGCGCCGATCGCCGCGACGAAGTACGCCCGATCGTCACAGACATTCACCCCCGCGACCCGGATGCCGCGATCGGCCAGCCGCAGGAGCTTGGCGCCGAGGATCAAGCCAGCGCCGGTCCCACCCGAGCCGCAGGCGTAGACGACGGTGACCGGCCGTTCGGGCGACGCGATCCCGTCGAGATCGAGGGCGAGCTCGCGCATCGCGCGGATGTATCCCCAGCTGCCGAGTGCGTTCGAGCCGCCCTCCGGCACGATGTACGGGATACCGCCCGCAGCGCGAATTCGCTCCGCGTGCTCGGTCAGGAGCCGGTTGCGGTCACGCCACGCGGGCCGCGAGATCCACACGAGCTCCGCACCGACGAGCCGATCCAGCAAGATGTTGCCGGTTGGTGCCGGCGGTCTGGCGGGATCATCCGTCCGCAGGATCAGCACGCTCTTCATCCCGAGCTGCGCCGCCGCGAACGCGGTCGCACGCGCATGGTTCGATTGCTCGCCACCGCACGTGATCACGTGGGTCGCCTGCTCCGCGAGCGCCTCGGCCATCAGGTACTCGAGCTTGCGGACCTTGTTGCCCATCAGCTCGCTGCCGGTGTGATCGTCGCGCTTGATCCACAGCCGCGCACCGAGGTCGGCGCCATAGCGCAGCCAGTGGCCGCGCGTCGGTTGGTTGGCGAGCGGGACGCGCGGCGGCTCGCGATCGTGCAGCAGCTGGAGCATCCCGGGACTGTAACGTCAGGTCGCTGCCGGTGGGGGGACGCCGGTACACTGCGAGCGTACGCTCATGCGTGCCCTGACACGACAGAAAGAATGACCGCACGAGGCTGCGTGTTACACGTGGATGGTGCGCAGCACGGTCCTGTTCCTCCTGATCGCCGTGGCGACATCCGCCTCGGCCAAGGGGTGGTCCACCCCCGCGGGCGGACGCTCGACGTCGGGCGGTCCCGAGGTGCTGTTCACGTTCGACGACGGTCCGAACCCGACGACGACTCCCAAGGTTCTCGACATCCTCGCGAAGCACCAGATCAAGGCCGTGTTCTTCATGGTCGGCGAGATGGTCGACACCCAGAACAAGAAGGTCCCGCCGATCATCGCGCGGATCCTTCGCGATGGGCACGTGATCGCGAACCACACGATGACGCACCAGGACCTGTGCCGCGTGAAGACGATCGAGGCTGCGATCGCCGATATCGATGACGGCAGGGCCGCGATCGAGAAGGTCGCGGCGGTCCAGATGGTCTGGTTCCGCGCTCCGTTCGGCGTCCGCTGCGACCGGCTCGATGGGCTGCTCGCGGAGCGTGGCATCGAGCACTTCCACTGGGACCTCGACCCACAGGAGTGGAAGCACAACGACAAGACCAAGACGGTCAACTACGTGACGGGGTCGCTCGCCCGCTCGAGTGCGCGCAACGTGCTCCTCCTCCACGACATCAAGCCCGTCACCGTCGCTGCGCTGCCGGAGATCCTCGCCTGGATCGACGGGGAGAATGCGAAGCGGACGAAGGCGAACCAGAAACCGATCCGCATCCTCCAGGCGCCGGAGCTCGCGATCGAGCAGCTCCCGACGGGCCTGGTCGCCTTCGCCCGCGACGCGATCGAGCGCCTGCGCGGCCTCCGTGGCGACCTGGCGAGCGTGCTCCCGTAGTACGATGGTTGGATGCTCCGGTGGTTGTTGCTCGTCTTCGCGGTGAGCGCGTGCGGTGACGATGCTCCGGTCGACCCGACCCCCGACGCCCCGCCTGGCCCGGGCGGCAATCCTTCGATCGCGGGGACACCGGTTTCGTCGTTCGAGACGAGCTCGTGTGCGACCAGCGTGGTGCTCGCGCTGTCGACGCAGATCGCGGAAGAGGTCGACTGCATCATGCCGGGTCAGCTCGTCCCGTTCGCGGAGACGACCGGGATCCGGTTCTCCGGTTCGGCGGTGCTGCCGTACATCTCGCAGGCCGCGAAGACGGATCTGCTCGCCGCGGCCGCCGCAGCCACCGGGCGCACGATGAGCATCACCAGCGGGTTCCGCACCGTGGTCCAGCAGTACCTCCTCTTCCGCTGGTTCCAGCTCGGGCGCTGCGGGATCCCGGCTGCGGCGGAGCCGGGGCGCTCGAACCACGAGAGCGGGCGCGCGCTCGACATGTCCAACTACAACGAGTGGATCTCGACGCTCGCGGCGCACGGCTGGTCGCACAACATCCCGGGCGATCCGGTGCACTTCGAGCACCTCGCCTCGCCCGACATCCGCGGCGCGGACATCCTGGCGTTCCAGCGGCTGTGGAACCGCAACGCACTCGACGATCAGATCGCCGAGGATGGCGACTACGGTCCTGCGACGGAGACCCGCCTGAAGATGGCGCCGGCCGAAGGGTTCGGCATCGGTGCGATCTGCGGCAGCGCGCGGCTACGGGAACCGACGGAACGCGTCGAACTGGGTGTGGATCCGGGCGCGCTGCCCGGCGGTGAGCGTGTTCATGCACCCGTCATCGGTGGAGTCCATGTAGTTCCGGACGGGGTCGTCCCCACCGGCTCCGCAGGTGTCGCGGCCGACCGGGCACCCGAATGCGGGCATTGACGACGGCGCGGTGTCGCTGACGAAGTCACCGCGGTCGCTCGAGCACTCTGCCTGATACGTGTGATAGAGGCCGAGCCAGTGCCCGACCTGGTGCACGGTCTGATCGCCGAGGTTGAACGGCGCGCTCGCACCACCGGGCAGCGTCGAGTGAAGAATCACCACACCGTCGTGATACGGCGCTGACTCGTAGTGGGTCGGATACGTCGCGTAGCCGATCATCCCGTTGCCCGGGTCGGCGGTGTAGAGGTTGAGGTCGCGAGCGACTCCGCGATGGAGCGCGGTCTTGGCGGCGGTCTCCTCGGGAGAGCCGGCACGCAGGGAGAACCACGCCGGCTGCGTCGTGCGGTCGATCGACGCGAGCTGGAAGCTCCAGCCCGCCTCCGCGTACGCGGCATTGAGAACCTGCAGCTGGTCGTTGATCGCGGAATCCGGGAGGTCGCCGTTCGCGATCCCTTCACCGCGCCGGATCACGTGGACGTGCACCGCGATCGTCCCGCCCTTGACCGCCGGCCGCTGGGGCTTGCTCGCGACCTCGGACTCGGTCGCGAGCTTGGCGTTCTCGCTGAGCTCGGCGGTGCCGCAGTACAGGGACGGCGCGGTCTCCTCGTAGGCCTCGGGGGCCTCGGTCTGGCACGCCGCGAGTGGGGCCAGCAGGAGGACGGCGAAGCGGCGCATCCCCCGAGATGCTGCACGGGGTGGTCCAGGCTCGAAGGGGGACAACCTCGCGAAATCCCGTCGCGGACGTGCGAAGCAGCCGTCTCACGGCTAGTGCCGTGGTCACACAGCTGTCCTCACTGCTTCGAGGACACCCGCATGATCGGGTTCTCGATGTCCTTGGGCCACCCCGACTTCTCGACGTCACGCCCGGCGGTGATCGTGAACTTCGTGCCGTCCTTGCTGATCTCCGTCTTCGCGCCCTTCGCCTTGGCGGTCACGTTGATCGTCACGAACGCCTTGCCTGACTTCGGCGGATACTTCTCGAGCGCGAACAGCGTGGTGCCGAGGTACTTGAGCCACATCGCGTTACCCGTCGCGACGCAGTCGTCACCTTCGAGGTTGAGGGTGACGTGGAACTTCGACGCGAACGCCTCCACCTTCTCGAGGGCGAGCTTCTGGTTCGTTGCCTTGTCGTTCGCGCTCTGGCTCTCGATCGCGCCCCAGTCCTCCTCGGTCAAGGCCTTCGCGATGGCGCTGATCGTGCGCGACTTGCCAGCGATCGAGCCGAGGCCGCTGGTCTTCTTGTCGAGGAGCTTGGGCCAGCACTTCTCGGGAAGCTTCAGCGTCACGAGCTTCTCGATGATGCGAACCGAGCGCTTGTCGTGATTGTATTCGCCAACCTCGAAGGCGAGATCTGCGTGGTTGTCCGCGAGGACGGGCGTCGCGGTGCCGGCGAGAGCCACGAGAACGGCGGAGAGGAGCATGCGAGATGGCGTCATGTCGGGATGTCTTCGCACGATTCGTTCCACCCGGTCAGGCCGTGCGTGGCTCCACCTGCGGCCCTTCATGACGCGAGGTGTCGCCTCCCATGCGACGGGTGTCATGTGGCAGCCGACAGGTGCCGCGGATCCGCGGTACCTTCGTGCCGTGGCGGACGCTCCAGCCCCCGGCGTGACCCTGCCGTCGTCGCGGCAGCCACGTCGTGAGATCCAGCGGTTCCACGTCATCGTGACAGCGGGACCCGGCAAGGGCCAGACGTGGAGCGAGGCCGAGGAGCGGTGCTCGATCGGCTCGCACCCGTCGAACGACATCGTGATCGAAGACCCGACCGTGTCCCGGTTCCATTGCGAGCTGGCGATCGCGGGCGATCACGTCGGCGTCCGCGACCTCGGGAGCCGCAACGGCATCACCGCAAACGGCGTGCGGATCGCTGATGGCGCGGTACCCGCGGGCACGACCTTGGCGTTCGGTCACAGCGAGCTTCGCGTCGAGATCGATCAGGGGCGCGCGGAGGTCCGCGCCTCGGACCGCACGTCGTTCGGGCGCATCGTGGGGGCCAGCGCGCAGATGCGCGAGCTGTTCTCGCAGCTCGAAAAAGTCGCTGCGACTGACGTTACCGTCCTGATCGAGGGCGAGACCGGCACCGGCAAGGAAGGGGTCGCCGAGTCGATCCACGACGCGAGCGCCCGGGCAAAGGGTCCGTTCGTGGTGATCGACTGCAGCGCGATCCCGGCGAATCTGCTCGAGGCCGAGCTATTCGGGCACGAGGCCGGCGCCTTCACCGGCGCGACGGGTCGCCGCATCGGTGCGTTCGAGGAAGCGTCGGGCGGAACCCTGTTCCTCGACGAGGTCGGCGAGCTTCCGCTGGATCTACAACCGAAGCTGCTGCGCGCGCTCGAGTCCCGCGAGATCCGGCGCATCGGCTCGCGCACGAAGATCGCCTGTGACCTGCGGTTCCTGTCCGCCACCAATCGCGACCTGCGAACCGAGGTCAACAAGAGCACGTTTCGCCAGGATCTCTATTACCGCCTCGCGGTGGTCAAGCTGGCGCTCCCGCCGCTCCGCGAACGCGCCGGCGACATGCCGCACCTGGTCCACCACTTGCTCCAGCGGATCGGCGCATCCGCCGTGACCACCGCCAAGCTCACCGACCCGGCGTTCGTTGATCTGCTCGCGGCGGCGCGCTGGCCCGGCAATGTGCGAGAGCTCCGCAATCATCTCGAACAGTGCGTGGTGTTCGGCGAGGCCCGCGTCCCCGGCGGGGAGGCCGCCCCCGATCGCGAGACTGCGGTGGATCCGTCGGTGCCCTACGAGATCGCGCGCCGCCGCGCGATCGATGCCTTCGAGCGCAGCTACGCCGCTGCACTGCTCGAGCGCTCGGGTGACAACGTTGCACAGGCAGCGAGAGACGCCGGTCTCAATCGCGCGTACCTGCATCAGCTCTTGCGTCGCCACGGGCTGCGCTGACGTGAGCGTCGACGACGACGAGCTCGGGCCTGCCGGGCGCGACGCACCGCGGTTCCCCGGACCGACGAACCCCGCAACTCCAGTCGCACGATCCGAGCTCGAGCAAGCCACCCGCCGCGAAGTGCCGTCGGCGCGCGACACAAGATCTCGCGGGAGTACCGCGATCGATCCGACACAGTCGGTGTTCGATCCGCCGAAGGACCGGTTCCTCGAGGGCGTCGAGCTCGGTCGCGGCGGCATGGGACGCGTCGTCGTCGCGATCGATCGCGCGCTCGATCGTCCCGTCGCGATCAAGCACTCTCTCGCACACTCGAGCACCGATCTCGCGCGGTTCGAGCGCGAGGTGCGGATCACCGCACGGTTGCAACACCCGGGCATCGTCCCGATCCTCGACGTCGGACGTGACGAGGCAGGTCAGCCGTTCTACATCATGCGGAAGATCGACGGAGATCCGCTCGGTGCGCGGGTCGCACGCGCGGTCACGGTGCGCGCGCGCCTCGAGCTGTTGCCGGCGTTTCTCGGCGCAGTCGAGGCAACCGCGTATGCCCATGCGCAGGGCGTGATCCATCGCGATATCAAGCCCGCGAACATCTTGCTCGGAACGTTCGGCGAGGCGCTGGTGATCGACTGGGGCATCGCGCGCGTGCTCGCCGAAGATGATCCGTCGGCAGCGGCGAGTGGCGCGTATGTGCTCGCCAGCGACACCGACGGCCGGCTGACCCAGCTCGGGATGGCGTACGGCACACCGGGCTTCATGGCGCCCGAGCAGGCGCGCGGCGAGGTCGTCGACCGGCGCGCCGATGTCTACTCCCTCGGCGCGACGTTGTTCTTCATCCTGACCGGCAGCCTGCCGTTCGATGGCGAGCCCACCGCGGCGATCGCGCGGATCGCCGCGGGCGAAGGTCCACCGCTCGATCGCATCCCGGCGGAGGTTCCCGTCGAGCTCACGGCGATCGCGGCCAAGGCGCTCGCACCGGATCGCGACGCGCGCTACGCGGATGGCAGCGAGCTCGCCGCCGACCTCCGGCGCTTCCTCGCCGGCCAGCTGGTCGCCGCACATCCGTACACCGCGCTCGAGCGCATGGTCCGCTGGATCCGGCGGCATCGCTTCGCGACGGCCACGGCGGTGCTCGCTGCGATCGCGATCACCGTGGTGATCGTCGTGTCCTTCGGACGTGTGCTCGACGAGCGCGATCGAGTGCGTGCGGCGCGTGAGGTCGCGGAGGCGAGGTCCGAGCAGCTGCTGGTCGAGCGCGCGCGCGCGCTGGTAGGGATCGATCCGACGAGCGCGCTCGCGGTGCTGCGCAGCTTGCCGGCACCGTCG
>JACCQV010000272.1 GCA_013813945.1 Deltaproteobacteria bacterium
GCGAGCTACCGCACGAAGGTGCCTTCGACGAGCTTGTAGCGTCCGGCCTTGGCCTTCAGCTCGCGGAGGATGCACGGCGCGTCGAGCTCGGCCTCGTCGTCGGACGATGGCTCGCAGGTGCCCTGGAGGTGCTTCGCGATGGTCTCGCGCTCGACCGCGAGCACGAGTGCGCCAGGCTCGATGCGCGGCGCGAGCTGGACCTCGACGTGGGGCCGAGCGTCGAGGCTTTCCGCGCCCTTCGGGTAGCGCTTTCGATCCTCGGACGCGAGTATCCACGTGAACTGGCCGATCTGGATCGTCGCGAGCGAGGCGAGCCCGTGTTCGGTCGGCTGGAGCACGGTGAGCGTCGTGGTTTCGGTCCCAGACCCCGAGCCGCCCGAATACGAGGACGTGATCACGCCGAACGACTGCGTGCCGGTGAGCGGCGTCGTGTCGAGAACGCGGCGACCTGCGAGCCGCATCATTTGATCGACGGGTTCGGCGGTTCGCAACCAGCCCGCATCGGCGCGGATCGCGACGAAGAGCTGTTCATCGACCGTGATCGCGAGTGATGGGCGCACCGCGTCCTGGATCGGCGAGAGTTGCCAGACGAGGTCCGTCGCGGGGACTGCGCGCATCGCCGCGAACAGGTCCTGAGCCCAGGCGGGGACCTCGACCGGACGCGCGAGCGCGCGCTGTTTACACATCACCCGTGAGACATGCGCCGGGTCCGCTCCCGCGAACATCACGCATACGGGTGGGGAGGCACCGTCGCCAAGGCACGTGGCGCCCTCGTTGCGCCCATCGATCGCCGAGACGATCCAGGTCCGCGCACCCTTCGCACGGCAGTCATCGTGATCGAACTGATCGACCTCGGTGACCGCGATCAGATTCACGTCGGCCTCGTCGAGAACGGCGAGCAGCGACGGAGGCTTCACGCTGACAGGCTCGATCACGGGCGCCGGCCTGTGAGGCTGCCGGGCCTCCGCGCTGCGGGACGGAACCATCCGCGGACCGGCCTCCAGCTCCGGCTGAACCGGGGCCGCGCATCCATGGGCACAGACAACCAGCAGCGCCAGAGAGCTCGGGCTCGCCATCTGCCCATGACGTACCAGCGCCCGCCGATATTTCCTCAACGTTGAACCGTTCGCAGCCAGCCGATGAAGCTCCGGTTCCGCTGGACGAGGTCCTGCGAGATCACGGGTTCATGGTCGAGCCACTTCATGTACGCCTGCACGTCCGTGGTTGCCTGTTCGGCAGTTCGGCAACCGCCGACGACGTCGACGATCGCCTGTTCGGCTCGGTCGACCAGTGCTGGATCCACCGGCTCGGCCATGTCGTCTTGCGTGCCGAGTACGGTCGACGTGCCCAGCGGCTCGATCCGCGGTGCGGCGTTCACCGGGGCGAACACGATGCGATGTGAGGGGCTGCGCAGCCGCGTCCTCTGCATACCGGTCGGAAGAGTCTCGCTCGGATAAGCGAGGAACATCACACCCTCGCTCGACGTCGGCCACGCGATTGGCAACGCCAGGGTGAGCTGCACCGACAGCCCGACGGCGACCTGGGCGCGCCCTCGAAGCTCGCCGGCGACCACATGCTTGCAGTCCGCGCGCTCGGTGACGCCAGCTTCGGGGGCACGCTCGGGGTCGCAAGCCGGCGAGCTCGCGAGCACGAGGGTCGCGACGATCCAGGGTCGTGGAGCACGTGCCTTCATACGTTCCTCACCCTGGCCATGCGCTCGGGGAGCGAGCGGTCACGGATGTCTTCGGTGGCGACGGCGGCGGGAGGGAACTGGAGCTGGAAGATCAGGTAGTCGGTGTCCTTCTCCCGCTTTCGCTTCTTCTTGCTGTTCAGCGCACGCAGTAGCCGATCACCCGTCGGGCTCGTCATCCACACATGGAGATACGGATCCATGACGAAGACTTCTTGCCCGGAGCTCTCGGCGAGGGCCTCTCGAAGATTGAACACCTTGATGTCTTCTCCCACCTTCACGCGCGTGTTCGCGATGCTCGTGGCGGTCGTGAAGATCACGCGCTTGACCTCGAGATCGAGCAGCACGAAGCCGTGGTCGATGTTTGCGTTTCCGCAGAGGACGACGCTGTCGAGCTGGCTGCCGGGGGTGGAGACAGGAGCGCCTGGTAGCGCTCTGTCTTGAAGTGCTCGCGGGTCTCCCCCCAGTGATTTGCACTGACGAGATGGAGATCGATGTCCTTGCGCAGCTCATTCGCGACTCTCCTCGGACTCTTGTCGG